>NZ_JAMYOR010000032.1:0-72846 GCF_040319965.1 Mesorhizobium sp. M0830
TGCTCAAGGTAAGTCTTTGTCGCAGAAGCATTTTCCTTGATTCGGAGCCCCGATGCACTTCAACTGTGTGAGATATCCGGGCTAGCGGTGCCAGCCTTCGATGCGCAGGCCGCCCAGCCGTTCGGCCTCTTCACGAGAAACAGAGCACAGGGTTTGCGTGAAGGTCCAGACATGGCCCTCGCGATCGCGTGCCCGATACTGGCGTTCGCCATAGAACTGATCCGCCGGCTCCTGGACGATCTCGGCACCCCTGGCCCTGGCATGCTCGCAATGGGCATCCAGGCCGTCCTTCAGCCTGACATAGACCGACTGCGTGTTCTTGCCGGCGACTGAGGCCGGGCTGGCGACGTGATCGGTCCATTCGGAATCGACGATGATGTAGCTGTCGCCAAACCGCATCTCGGAATGGACGAGCTTTGCCTCGGCATCGCTGATAACCATGCTGCGCTCGAAGCCGAAAGCCGCCTCCAGCCAGTCCAGCGCGGCTCGAGGATCCTTGTAGAACACGCCGGAGCCCAGGCTTGCGTGCTTGAACGGGTCGTCGACGGTCATCGGGCGAGCGAAACGCTCACGCCTGTTCGGCACGGGCCGTGGCGCGCCGGCGGCGCTCGCCCTTCTGGCTCTGCACGATGCGCACGCGCTTGACGCGGCGCGGATCGGCATCCAGCACATGGAATTCGAAGCCGGGAATGGCTTGAACCACCTCGCCGCGCGCCGGTACGCGACCGAGCGTGTTGAAGATCATGCCGCCAATGGTGTCGACATAATCGCCATGTTCGCCAGCGGCGAAATCCTCGCCGATCATCTTGGCGACATCGTCGATCTCGGCCTTGCCGTCGACAATGAACACGCCGTCGCCGCTCCGGGTAATCATCGGCTCATCGTCGTCATGCTCGTCCTCGATATCGCCGACCACCATCTCGACGATGTCTTCCAGCGAGGCGAGGCCATCGGTGCCGCCATATTCGTCGATGACCAGCGCCATCTGCGTGCGCGTCGTCTGCATGCGGGCCATCAGGTCGGAGGCAAGCATCGACGGCGGCACGAACAGCACCGGACGAATCAGACTGAGGTCGCCAATGGTGCGCGCGAGGTCGACCTGGGCGAGGTCAAGCACCGTGGCGGCAGGGGTTTTCCTTGTCGTGCGGCCTTTTTTGACGCGCGCGATCTTGGTGATATGAGCCAGCACGTCACGGATATGCACCATGCCGCGGGGATCGTCGAGCGTCTCGGAATATACCGGCATGCGCGAATGGCCGGACTGCTCGAAGGTGCCAAGCAGATCGCCGAGCGTCGTCGCGATCTCGACCGCCTGAATGTCGGAGCGCGGCACCATGACGTCCTCGACGCGCACCTCGCGCAAGCGCAGGATGTTGTTGAGCATGGCGCGTTCGCCGGGCGAGAAGGCCCCGGCGTCGCTCGTCGTCTCGGCAAGGGCGCCGGCGATTTCCTCGCGCAGGCTGGTTCCGTTGCGTTGCCGGAACAAACGCAGCACGCGGTCGAAAAGGGAGGGGCTGGCAGGCGAGGTTTCGCTGGCAGCGCTGCCGGTGCTGGCAGCACCAGAGGTAATGGTACTGGGACTTGATCCCTCTTCCGACGTATCGGAAGCCTTGGTCGCACTGCCGGCGTCGGGGCGGGCGGCAGTCTCTGGTTTGTCGTTCATCGTCGTCCGGTCAATTGATCAGATGTAGTTACGCGTAGGGATCGGGAATGGCAAGTCTCGCGAGCGCTGCGCGTTCAACCGCCTCCATCGCCTCCGCATCCGCATCGGTCTCGTGATCGTAGCCCAGCAGATGCAGCAGGCCGTGGATGACGAGATGAGTGATATGGTTCTCAACCGGCTTGTCTTCCAGTGCTGCTTCGCGCGTGACCGTCTCTGCGGCGAGCACGATGTCGCCCAGCATCGGCGGCAAAGGAGCGCCTTTCACAAGCGGAAAAGCCGGGAAAGACAAGACGTTGGTCGGCTTGTCCTTGCCGCGCCAGCCAGCGTTCAGGGTCCGGATATGCGTGTCGTCGGAAAAAACGAGGCTGAGTTCGGAATGGCCAGCCCCGCCGGTCTCGGCAAAGGCAGCCGCAACAGCGCGATCGACCAGCCGCATCAGGCTTGCCTCATCCGGCCATTCGCCCGCTTCGACAGATATGTCGATATCGACGGGAACATTCCCGTCGCCGGATATTATATCCTCAGGCATGAAGCCGCATCGTCAAAATCAATTCTCGGCACCGAGGCCGCGCGCCAGTTTGGCATCCCGGTCATAGGCCCTGACGATTTCCGCCACCAGCGGATGGCGGACCACGTCGCCGTCGTTGAAGCGCACGGTGACCGCACCTGCCACGCCGTCCAGCACCCGCAAGGCTTCGACGAGGCCCGATTTGGTGTTGGAGGGAAGGTCGATCTGGGTCGGATCGCCGGTGACGATCATGCGCGAGTTCTCGCCGAGACGGGTCAGGAACATCTTCATCTGCATCGGCGTGGTGTTCTGCGCCTCGTCGAGGATGACGGCGGCATGCGCCAGCGTGCGGCCGCGCATGAAGGCGAGCGGCGCGATCTCGATGACTTCGGCGGCAATGGCGCGCTCGACCTTGTCGGCCGGCATCATGTCGTAAAGCGCGTCATAGAGCGGCCGCAGATAGGGATCGACCTTTTCCTTCATGTCGCCCGGCAGGAAACCGAGCCGCTCGCCGGCCTCGACGGCCGGCCGCGACAGAATGATGCGCTCGACCATGCCGCGCTCGAGCAGCATCGCCGCATGCGCTACCGCCAGATAGGTCTTGCCGGTGCCGGCCGGACCAATGCCGAACACCAGTTCCGACCGCTCCAGCGCCCGCATATAGGCGTCCTGGTTGAGCGATCGGGCATAGATCGTCTTCTTGCGGGTGGCGATCTGGGCGGCGGAGACCTTGCCCTTGCGCTCCAGCGTCGGCAGCGTCAGCTGGTCGTCCGCGGCGATTGCCATTCGCACGGCGCCATCGACGTCGGACTGCCCTATATCGACGCCTTTCTGGAGAATGCCGTAGAGATTATCCAGGGCGCGACGCGCCTGCTCGGCGGCTGACGCCGAGCCCTTGATGGTCAGCTGGTTGCCGCGGGAGCGGATGTCGACGCCGAGCTTCTGCTCAAGCCTGGCGAGATTTTCGTCGAACTGACCGTAAAGGGCGCTGGCAAGCTTGTTGTTGTCGAAAGTCAGAACGATATGCGCCATATCAGAAGCCCCGGATGCCGTGGCCTGGGGTAGATTCTTCACTTCCGCAGCGCTCAACCGTCTCTCCTCATCTGCCGAGACCCTCAGGCCAATTCGGCGAACAGGCTGTTGTAGCCCGTCTTCGTGATTCGCACCTGGATAATGTCACCGATTTCGCCGGCCTTTTCATCAACAATAACCGGCTGTAGCCACGGTGAGCGGCCGACCTTCTGGCCGGCCTGTCGGCCGGGCTTCTCGATCAGCGTGTCGATGGTGCTGCCGACCAGGCTTGTGCCGAAGTCCTGCTGCTGTTTCAGAAGCAGAGCTTGTAGCCGCTGCAGGCGCTCATCCTTGACCGTTTCCGGCACATGATCGGGCATTTCAGCGCCCGGCGTGCCGGGACGCGGCGAATATTTGAACGAGAAGGCAGAGGCGTAATTCACCTGCCGCACCAGTTCCATGGTCGCCTCGAAATCCGCTTCGGTCTCACCGGGGAAGCCGACAATGAAATCGCCGGAAAGCGCTATGTCGGGCCGGGCAGTGCGGATGCGGTCGAGCAGCGCCAGATAATCCTTGGCCGTATGCCGGCGGTTCATCGCCTTGAGGATGCGATCGGAACCTGATTGCACTGGCAGATGCAGATAAGGCATCAATGCCGGCAGATCGCGGTGGGCGGCGATGAGTTCGTCGTCCATGTCACGTGGGTGGCTGGTCGTGTAGCGCAGTCGCGCCAGGCCCGGGATTTCGGCCAGCCTGAACAGCAGGCGGCCAAGGCCCCATTCCTCGCCGTTTTCGCCCCGGCCATGCCAGGCATTGACGTTCTGGCCCAGCAGCGTCACCTCGCGCACGCCGGCTTCCGCCAGGCGTTCGGCCTCCGCGACGATCTGCGCCACCGGACGCGAGACTTCCGAGCCTCTGGTGTAGGGCACGACGCAGAAGGTGCAGAATTTGTCGCAGCCTTCCTGCACGGTGAGGAAGGCGGTGACGCCGCGCTTGATGACCTCGGCGCGCTTCGGCTGCGGCAGGTATTCGAACTTGTCCTCGATGGCGTAGTCGGTCTCGACGATCTTCTCGCCGCCGCGCACCCGCGCCAGCACGTCGGGCAGCCGGTGATAGGTCTGCGGGCCGATGACCAGATCGACGGCCGGCGAGCGGCGAATGATCTCGGCGCCTTCAGCCTGCGCCACGCAGCCGGCGACGCCGACCAGCATCTCGCGGCCGGCCAAGGCACGTTCGGCCTTCATATCGCGGATGCGGCCGAGCTCGGAATAGACCTTTTCCGCCGCTTTTTCCCTGATATGGCAGGTGTTGAGCAGCACCAGATCAGCCTCGCCGATGGCATCGGTCGTGGAATAGCCGTCGGCGGCCAGCGCATCGGTCATGCGCTGTGAATCATAGACGTTCATCTGGCAGCCATAGGTCTTGACGAAGACCTTCCTGGCGGTTGCCGCCGGCGCGCCCATCGCTTCGGCCGCGGCGTCGATGTCGTCGCGCTCTATTGTGTTCAAGTCCATAAGGCGGCTTCTAACGCCTTTCCGTGACAAAAAACAGACGATTCTCGGCATGCACTTGCAGTTTGCATGCCCGGGGCTAGCGGCTCGGGCGCGGATCGGCCAGCGCTGCCTGCATCATCTCGCGCACCCGGCTTTCCATCAATTTCGACGTTTCCTTGCGGTTCGAACCCTTGGAAAAGGCGATCGGCTCGCCGAAATGCACCTCGACGTCGAGGGCGCCCTCTGCCAGCAGCACGTTGAGATGCGGCATCAGGTCCTCATCGCCGATCCAGGCAGCAAGCGGGCGGTGGCGGCGACCGAGCGGCACGCCATGCAGGCGCGTATAGGCGATAGCCACCGGCTGGATGTAGACCTGCTCCGTCGCGCCTTCCGAAATGGCCATAGAGGCGGCGCCAAACAGCGTGCTCTTGAACGGCAGGACGATGTTGCCGTCGCCAGTCGAGCCCTCGGCAAACAGCACCATGGCATCGCCCTTGCCCATGCGGTTGGCGATCTCGCTGGCCTGGTCGCCCGAGGACCGCTTGCGCTCGCGCTCGATGAACACGGTGCGCTGCAGTTTCGACAGCATGCCGATCAGCGGCCAGCCTTCCATATCAGCTCTCGCGATGAACTTCACGTCGGCCATGGAGCCGAGCACCATGATGTCGGTCCAGGATATGTGATTGGATGCCACCAGCAAAGGACGCTTGGTCGATAGCGTTCCCTTGACGTGGATACGCATGCCAAGCGCCCTGATGATCAGCCTGTGCCATATCTTGAGGATGAAGGTTTCCGGCCACCAGCCGGTCTTCATCGACAGGATCTGCAGCGGCACGAGAACCAATGAACCGGCGACGACGAGGCCCAGCGCCAGGAAAATCCTGATTTTCTTGATCATCGCCCTACCCCGGCCTCCGGCTAGCGAAGATCGCGGCGCATAACAAGCGCGCCGGTCGGTCCATGTTCCGGCGACTTGTAGTAATTCGGTCGCTTGCCGACCTCACGGAAGCCCAGCCGCCGATAGAGCGCGATCGCCGCGACATTGGTCTCGTCGACCTCCAGGAACAGCGCTTCGGCGCGCTGCGCGTGAAGTTCGCGCAACACCGCATCCATCAATTGCCAGCCGAGCCCCTGCCGGCGGTGGGATCGAGCGACCGCGACGGTCAGGATCTCGCCTTCGCCGGCCGCCAACCTTGCCAGCACGAAGCCGACCGGAGGCTTGGCGCCCTGTCCGGTTTCACGCGCGGCATAGCCGAATACGGTGTCCTGTTCGAGCAAGGCAGCGAATTCGCCATCGGTCCATGGGCGGACGAAGTCCTCGCGATGCAACAGGGAGACCGCCGGGCTGTCGGCGATCTTCAGCGGCTCGAGCGCATAGTCCCGGCGGCGTGGTTGGAGAAAAGGTATGCGCATCAATTTTCTTGCCTTGAAAGAATGAACCCGGCCTGCGGCTTGGCGTCGGCGCCGCGCAAATAAAGCGGTTTTGGCCTTTCGCCGGGACCCTTGGCGGCAGCCAGACGGGCGTATGTGACAATATCGGCGGTAGCCGTCTGAGGCCCGATATCGAAGCCGCTTCCAGCCGACGCGGCAATCAGCCCCGCCGCTGTACCGGCAAGCACCAAAGAACGCTCCGTCGCCATCGCGACCACCTCGGCCAATGTGGCGACAGCCGGACCGTAAGTCAAAACCGACATTTCATCATAAAGGGCGGCATGGATTTCCTCGCGACCAGCATCGAGCGCCGCCAGTACGGCGCGATCGGGAAATGCCGCTGCCGCCTCAGCAGCCAGCGCCTCGAGCGTCGTCACCCCGATCGCCGGAATCTTGAGCGCCAGCGCCAGGCCACGCGCGGTCGAGACGCCGACGCGCAGACCGGTGAAAGAACCCGGGCCAACGGAAACGGCGACGACGCCAAGACCGGCATAGTCGGTCGCACTTGCCTTCAGGGCTTCGGCAATGACCGCCATCAGGTGCTCGGCATGCCCTTTGCCGAGGTCGAGCACCGAACGGCCAAGCTCTTGCTTCGCCGCCTCGTCGTAGACGCAAGCGGCGCAGAGGTTGGCGGCACAGTCGATGGCAAGCAGTTTCATGAAGCGACCGGTTCGAAAGAGAGTTCCCTGTGCCTGCCACGGCTCGCCACCGCAAGTGGATAGTGCATAATTCGTTAAGCGGCTTCGCTTCGGCCCGCAGGAAGTATCTAGACAGCCTGTTCGATGCGCAGCAGGTGGTTGTCCCAGACATAGTCAGGTTCGGAGCGTGTCGCACCGCTGCCATCGATGATCTCGCCGGCGCCAGTGGTAGCCATGAATCCGGTTCCGTCGAGGGCCGCGCCGCAGACCTCGACCAGCGCGGTGACCGAGACGACCCGCCCGCTGGCCGAATCGATCACCACAAGCGAGTTGCCTTCCGGCGAGGAGACGGCGACGGTGCCGGCGGCCGGATTGGCGGCGACCGACCCGATATAGTTGCGGAAGCCGGACAGCACGTCCTGCGGCATGTCGAGCAACTGCAAGTCCTTGCCGCGCGCCGCGCGGCCGACCAGCAGCGGACGATCTGTGCCCGGCCCCCGGTACTGGCAGCCAAACCAGACGGTGCCGGATCGATCTGTGTCCATGTGGCGGATCGACAGCTGGTGCAGTGCCTCCGGGAGTTCATGCTTCTCGATGAGATCGCCGGTGAGGCGGTCGATGAGCACATAGGACGGCTTCATGGTGGCGATGTTGAGCTCGGCGCGGCCGCAATCCGGATGGGTTTCGATGCCGCCATTGGCAACAGCGATCGTCCTGCCGTCGCCCAGCAGCAGAAGCTCGTGCGGACCCATGCCGTAGGTCGGGAATTCACCGACGCGGCTGAATTTGGACCGCGCATCGTAGACACCGACCACGCCGGCGGCGTTGTCGAAGTCGTTTTCGGTGGCGTAGAGCAGTGCCCCGTCGGGCGAGAACACGCCATGGCCGAAGAAGTGCCGGCCGGCGATGCTGGCGATGGTCAATGGCGCGTCATGGCCCGAATGATCGAATACCACGGCGAACGTGCCGGGCTGGCGAGCGAAGACCACCGAACGCTTCGACACCGGATCGAAGGTGACGTCATGCCCACGATCGGGCAGGTCGATCGCGTGCAGGATCTTGCCGGCCTCGGATAGGACAGCGGCGCCATAGCTGCCATCACGCTTGACGAAGGCGGTGGCGAAGACGGCGTCCGCCGCGAGCGTCTTCGCCCAGGCCGCGGGCGCCATTGCCGCTATGAAGCCAACGCCTGCAGCCCTCAGGAAATCGCGGCGATCTAACAGCGGGGTTCTCAATTCAGTCCCCATCCAGCGACGAGAAGCCGGCGGTCAGCCCGAATTCGGCGGTCAGCCTGGTGCCGATAAGGGTCGACAGGCTGGAGGTGATCAGCGCGAAATGGTCGAGCTTGTCACGCAGTGCCGGATCGGCAAGCGCCTTGTCGACCGGACCCTGGATGGACTTCGCGGTAGCGATACCATTGGTCAGCTGGATATGGATCGATTCCGCCATCCAGCGCGCATCGGCCGGCAGTGCGTCGCCAAGCTTCGACGCCTGGAACAGCGTGTCTATCCCGGACAGATTGCCGGCTAGCGAATTGGCGGTGTTCTGTGAGCGCCAGTAGATCGCCTGTTTCGGCTTGTCCGCATCCGGCTTGTCGCCGAAAAACCCTTTCAGGCGCACATCGCGAACCATTTCCAGTTCATTGATGAAGACGCCGACCAGTTCGGTCACCGCTTCGTTGCCATCGCGGTAGAGCGGGTTCTGTGGCCCCGGATTGGCCCAAAGGGCAGCAAATCCGTTGGGCTTGTTCCAGGCATCGTTGACGTCGCCGGCCATGGTTTCGATGTTGCCGGCAATCGCCGCGCCATAGGCACAACGATAAGGATCGTCCCTGCCCGTCAGCGCATCGGCGCCGTCGCCATAAAGCACGAATTCCAGCGCGCCCAGCCCCTGCATGGCGACACTTTTACTGGCCAGCTGTGCCGGATCGGTGGCGGTCGCATCCTTGTTCGCCAAGGCTGCCTGCACCTGCTTCAGGCCGATGCCTTTGCGATCCGGCCAGAACAGCATGCGTTCCAGCCGGTTGTTGTCCTTGATCGGCCCGAAGCCGATGATTTCGGCCGACGACCAGGCATAGACGGTGGCGGAAAATTCCGCGCGCGCGGCATCGAGCTCGCCTTGCGAGGGCGCTTCGCACAGCTTGTGCATCGCTTTCGTCAGGGCTTCCGCATGCTCATACAGGCCGGTATAGGCTGGGCGGACAAAGCCGTCGATCGCCCCCTGGATGATTTCGGAGGCTTTGACCGCCGCAGACGCCGGTACTGCGCCCAGCAGAGCCAGCGGAAGAACGAGTAACAATGCAGAGCGCTTGAGCATCACAGTGACCCCAGGAATTTGAGCAGCGCATCGCGGTCGGCCGCCTCAGCGGCGGCAAAGCGGTCGCGTGCCTTCTGCGCCTCGCCGCCGTGCCACAGGATCGCCTCGGTCAGGCTGCGGGCGCGCCCGTCATGCAGGAAGAAGGAATTGCCGTTGACCGTCTCGGTCAGGCCGATGCCCCACAAAGGCGGCGTGCGCCACTCATTGCCTGTCGCATCGCCCACGGCCTGGCCGTCGGCCAGATCGGGTCCCATGTCGTGCAGCAGGAAGTCGGAATAAGGCCAGATCAACTGGAAGGCTTGCGCCTTGTTGGGCGTGCCGCGACGGGTGACGAATTTCGGCGTGTGGCAGGCAATGCAGCCGATCTCATAGAAAACCTTCTTGCCGGTGAGCACATCTGGTTGGTCGAGGTCGCGGCGCGCCGGCACGGCCAGGTTCTGCGAATAGAAGGTGACCAGATCCATCACCGGCGGCGGCGCCTCGACCGGGCCGAGACGCTGCTGCACGCCATTCGGCATGGCGAGGCATTTGGCTTGCGTGGCGGTGCAGTCGCCCCAGTGTTTTGGCACTTCCGGCGTCGAGATGCCGATGTCGCCGGCGAAAGCGTCCGCCGCCTGCCGGCGGATCGATGCGGCCTGCGCCTTCCAGCCGAAACGGCCAAGCGTCAATTCGCCGCTTGGGCTGTCCCGCACGATGTTCGGCCTGCCGGAAATGCCGTCACCGTTGCGGTCGAGCGGATCGGCGTTGGCAAGAATATCCGCTGGTGCAATCTCTTCGATCAGGCCAAGGCCGATCATCGGCGGCGTCAGGCGCGGCGACAGCGTGGTGCGCGGATCGAGTGGTCCATAGGCAGGATCGACCACCGAATAGCTTGGTTTGCGCAAGGAAATCACGGCACCGTCTGCCAGTTCTACCATACGCTCCTGATAGTCGACATGCATGCGGCCCTCGCCGCGCAGGCCGGGCACCGCCAGTTCCTGCAATTGCGCGCCATAGACCGGATCGGGGAAGTTCAGCACCTTGTGGTCGACAAGCGCTGCTTTCTCTTCGGCCGTACTGGCATCGCGCGCCAGCCGCAGGAACATCGAAGTCGTGCCGGCATCGCCTTGCGGGGGACGGCCGCGACCATCCTTCAGATGGCAGTTCTGGCAGGCGCGTTCGTTGAACAGCGGGCCGAGCCCATCCGACGCCTGCGTCGAGGATGGCGACGACACCCAATTCTTGCGAAACAGGGCATTGCCGAGCTTGAAGTCGCCCTCTTCCTCGAAGGTGATGTTGGCCGAGGATTGCGAGAAGGAATCGCGGCCGACGTCCTTCCTGGACGTGCCGGCGCCGCCTTGCATCAGCTCGAACTGCTCAGGCCTGGAAAAATCAGCGGTCGGCCTGGTGATGGCGGTGACGCGCGCCTGATCCTTCGGACTGAGGTCGGTGCGCGTGGTGGCGAGGCCGGCAGGTTGAAGATCACCGGCCATCGCAGAAGACGAAAGCGCGATTGCGAAGATGATACAGCGCCGACGCGCCAATCTGGCCGGCGTCTTCCGAAGGAGCAGCGAGCCGTCGGCCCGCCGCACGCGGCGCACGAATTCTAACAGGCGCCGCATTCCCGCATGTCCTTAATCGGCCTCGTGCGCCGATGCAGCGTTGAGCTGGCCGTATTTTTCCTCGCCGATCGAGGCAAGCAGGTCGAGCTGCGTCTCGAGGAAGTCGATGTGACCCTCTTCGTCGGCCAGCAATTCCTCGAACAGCTTCATTGTCACATAGTCGCCGGCGTCGTTGCAGATCTCGCGCGAGCGCTTGTAGGCGGTACGCGCGTCATATTCGCCGGCAAGGTCGGATTCGAGCACTTCCTTGACGTTCTGTCCGATGCGCAGCGGCGCCACGGACTGCAGGTTCGGATGGCCTTCAAGGAAGATGATGCGGGCCACGAGCTTGTCGGCATGGTGCATCTCCTCGATCGATTCCGCCCGCTCCTTCTTTGCCAGCTTGGCGTATCCCCAGTCCTCCAGCAGACGGAAATGCACCCAGTACTGATTGACGGCCCCCAGCTCCAGAAAAAGAGCCTCGTTAAGCCGCTCGATGACCTGCGGGTCGCCTTTCATGATTTCTGCTCCCGTATTGGACGCGCAGGCTTCTGACGCGATCCAGGTGTGAAACGATATCGACGCCGCTCGCCTCGGAGCAGGCGTGGTAATTTTCGGTGACCCGAATGATCGTTTCCACCACATTTGGGAAGCAGCCGCAACAGCGCCCGCGCTTTTGCATGGCGTGATAGACCTTTGCCGGCACGATCAGTTGCCAGGGGTCCTGATCCAGCAGCGCGATGATCGTCTGCTCGATTTCCCTCTCGGTGATGATGTTGCAATGGCAGATCAGCATTGGTTTGCTCGGATGGCTGACGGCGCCTCCCGCGCCGTGTGGCTTGATTTCCTATCGAAGCCCGTTCCGACACCGATTGCCCGGCTCCGGATCAGGCTCCAACCTTTTGACTTACTTGAACACCTTGTCGGGTGCGTCGAGACTGTCGGACCCTTCGAAGGCGATGGTGCTGAGTTTCAGGGAGCCAACGGCGCGTTCGATCGACTTTGTCTGGTCGATCAACGCGTCGATTGCCGCCTGCACGGTCGCATTGCCTTGCGTATTGCCCTCGGCGATCTGCTGGTCATAGGCCTCGCCAGCCAGTGCCCGCGCCTTGATCGCGTCCATCTTGGCGACCGTCACGTCGAGCTTGTCCGACAGTTCCTTGTCGATCGCCGGATCGGCTGCTTTCACCATATCGGCCACCGAGGGGCCCGAAACGACGGCGCCGTCGAGCCTCGTATAGCTGGCATGATAGGCGGCGCGGATGCCGATGGCATCATAGAGATGCGAGTTATAGGTGTTGTCGGAGAAGCAGTCATGCTCCTCTTCCGGATCGTGCAGCAGCAGGCCGAGCTTCATGCGCTCGCCGGCCAGTTCGCCGTAGGATAGCGAGCCCATGCCGGTGAAGATGATCGAGATGGCGGTGTTCGGCTCGCCGTCGATGAGGGCCTTACGCGCGGCACCGTCTTCCTTCCAGTCGTTGACCATCTTCTGCAGGTCGCCGACCAGAAGGTCAGTCGCCGATTTCAGGTACTGGGCGCGACGGTCGCAATTACCGCCGGTGCAGTTCTTGAGGTCGTAGTCGGAATAGGGGCGCTCGCCGGCACCCGGGCCGGTGCCATGCAGGTCCTGACCCCAGAGCAGGAATTCGATGGCATGATAGCCGGTGGCGACGTTTGCCTCCACGCCGCCGGCTTCCTGCAATGTGCCGGAGAGGAATTCCGGCGAAAGGCTCGAAGCGTCGACCTTCTTGCCGTTGATCTCGATCTCCTTGTTGGCTATCACATTGGCCGTATAGAGCGAATTCGCATCCGATTCGGAGCCGTAGCTTTTCGCGACATAATCGATCAGGCCTTCGTCCAGCGGCCAGGAGTTCACCTCGCCTTCCCAGTCGTCGACGATCTTGTTGCCGAAACGGTAGACCTCGGTCTGCTGGTAGGGAACGCGCGATGCCTTCCAGGCGTCGCGGGCTGCATTGAGGGTTTCCGCCGAGGGATTGGCGAGAAGCGCGTCGACTGCCTTGTCGAGCGACTGCGCGGTCGTCAGCGAATCCTCATATTTGGCCAAGGCGATGTCGGAATAGGTCTTGATGACCGCCTTCGCATCGGTTTCGGCCTTTGCGGGCAGCACGAACACCGCCGCCGTCAGTAGGACCGTGGCGCCGATTGCGGCAAGCCTGCCGCCATATCGTGCTGTCATAATCGCTCTCCAGTTTCTCGGAATTTTTGTAAACGGCGCGCGCGGCAACTGGCACCAGGCCATCTGCAAGCCATCGGGCGCAAGAGATGCCGCGCCATCGCGCGGTTCGCGGAAGAAAGACACCAAAAATGCCTCCAATCGAAAGGGTTCAAGGCCCAGACATTAAAGGGATGCGCTGACGCGCGAGCTTCCATAAAGCTGCGACATCGTCGGATGTCAATGGACATCGGCAAGAAAAATCAATTGAAACAATAGTTTAGAATTATTCTAAACTGCAACTGTCAACTTAATGTGCGGCCTGCACCGGTCTCGCCGCTGAACTGTACGATTGACAGCCGCCATCCCGAGTGCGACCCGCACAGCCTCGCTTGCGGCGGCGCCAGACAATCGCCACATGGCGAGACATCCTAGGATGCCGGCAGGATTGGAATGCAATGAAGAACGGTGTGGTCATTGTCGGCGCGGGTCATGCGGGCGTGCAAGCGGCCGCCAGTCTGCGCGACGACGGCTATGACGGGCCAGTGATCCTGGTCGGCGACGAGAACGAACTGCCCTACCATAAACCTCCACTGTCGAAGACCTTCATCAAGGATGCCGAGGCCAGACCGCAACCGTTGCGCGGCGAGGCCTTCTACACCGGCAGCGCCATCGACTTCCGGCCGGGCATCAGGATCGATCGCATCGATGCCGGACGCCGTAGCCTGGAGATATCAGGCGGCGGAACACTTGCCTTCGACCATCTGATCCTGGCGACCGGCTCGCGCCCGCGCACCTTGCCGCTGCCCGGTTCGGACCTGTCGGGCGTGCTGTCGCTGCGCTCGCTGGCCGATGCGCGTCTGATCCGGGAACTCAGCGCCCAGAGCGACGAGGTCGTCATCCTCGGCGGCGGCTTCATCGGGCTGGAGATCGCCGCGACGTTGCGGGCAGCCGGCCGCACGGTGACCGTGGTCGAGGCAGTCGACCGGCTGCTCGGCCGCGCCGTGGCGCCGGTCGTGGCGAGCCACGTCCGGCAACGACTGGAAGCGACAGGCGTGCGCATCCTCACCGGCACCTCGATTGCAAGGCTCGAAGGCGAAAGCGGCCATGTCGCAGCCGCGACCACATCCAGCGGTGAAAGGCTGCCGGCGCGCATGGTCATCGTCGGCATCGGCGCCGTGCCGAATGTCGAGCTGGCACAGGCCGCAGGCCTCAGCATCGCCAACGGCATCCGCGTCGATCATCAGATGCGCACTTCGGTGCCTGAAATCCTGGCCATCGGCGACGCCGCCTCCTACCGGCACTGGTTCACCGGCGGCGACGTGCGGCTGGAATCGGTGCAGAACGCCACCGACCAGGCACGGCTTGCCGCACGCACCGTCACCGGCCATGCCGATGCCTATTCAGCGGTGCCGTGGTTCTGGTCCGACATCGGCGACATGAAATTGCAGATGGTTGGGCTGACCGCAGGCAGCGACAGCCATGTCGCCGCGGGCGATCTGCCCGATAACAAATTCTCGATCTACCATTATGCTGGAGACCGGCTGCTCGGCATCGAATCGGTGAACCGTCCCGGCGACCACATGCTTGGCCGCAAGATGCTCGGCGCCGGCTTCTCGCCGACGCCGGCGATCGTTGCGACGGGACCGGACGGGCTGAAGGCTGCGCTTGCCGCCTTCCAGGAAGAAGAGCCTGCCCGCGCTGCGGGATAGGATCAAAACCCAATCACCGTGAACGACCGAGTTCGCCCGGGAGCTGACCATCAAAACATATAGCGAAGTAAAGGAAACAGCGGTATTTTGACCCATTGAAGGCGTCTTTGGGGGTGTTTATGGCTCTAGATGTCATTGGCGCAGGCATGGGTCGCACTGGCACATATTCGCTGAAACTCGCGTTGGAGCATCTTGGGTTCGGGCCGTGTCATCACATGGCAGATGTCCACGCCAATCCCGAGCAGAAGGCGCTGTGGCGCGCCGCCGGCCAGGGACAACTCCCTACCTGGGATACGGCATATGCCGGCTATCTTTCCGCGGTCGATTGGCCAACGGCGCATTTCTGGCGAGAAGTGAGTGACCACTACCCTGACGCAAAGGTTATCTTGACAGTTCGTGACCCAGAAGCCTGGTATGAAAGCATGGCGCAAACGATAGGGTTCACGATGGATGCTGCTACCAATGATCCACAGTCCTTTGGTGTGGCGGTGGTTGGAAACAGTGTCTTTGGCGGTCGATTTGATGACCGAGATCACGCAATCGCTGTCTATGAAGCACATAACGCTTCCGTGAAATCAACGCTGCCACCTGAACGCCTTCTCACTTATCAGGCCTCCGAAGGATGGGAGCCTCTTTGTGCGTTTCTCGGTGTACAGTTGCCTTCCGAACCGTTTCCACGCACCAATTCGACCGCCGAATTTCGTGCTCGCATAGGGCGTTGAACGGCAGCTTGCCACCCTATCTCGGCCTTTTGCCGCAAGGTTGTTGAATCCTAGGCGATATCCCCGCCGATCAGGCGGCGCAGACTTCGCGGATCGAGCTTTCCAGGATATCGAGCGCCTCGTTCATGACGCCGTCCTGGATGGTGATCGGCGCCAGGAAGCGGATGACGTTGCCGTAGACGCCGCAGGTCAGCAGGATCAGGCCCTTGTCGAGCGCCTTCAGCCTGATCGCATTGGCGATCTCGGCCGACGGCAGGCCCTTCTTGACGTCGTTGAACTCGACCGCGTTCATGAAGCCGGGGCCTCTTATGTCGACGATCTCGGGCACGTCGTCGCGGATCGACTGCAGCCGCTGCTTCAGCCTTGCACCCAGCGTGTTGGCGCGGTCGCATAGCTTTTCGTCATCGATCACGTCGAGCACGGCGAGCGCCGCGGCGACACCGATCGGGCTGCCGCCATAGGTACCGCCGAGCCCGCCGGGGCCGGGTGCATCCATGATTTCGGCGCGGCCGGTGACCGCGGCCAGCGGGAAGCCGCCAGCCAGGCTCTTGGCCATGGTGGTGATGTCGGCCGCCACCTCGTGGTGATCCATCGCGAACATCTTGCCGGTACGGGCAAAGCCGGTCTGCACCTCGTCGGCGATCAGAAGCATGCCGTGCTGGTCGCAAAGCTTGCGCAGAGCCGTCAGGAACTCGCGCGGCGCCTCGTAGAAGCCACCCTCGCCCTGGACCGGCTCGATGATGATGGCGGCGACGCGGGCCGGGTCGACATCGGCCTTGAACAGCCGGTCGAGTGCGGCCAGCGAATCGGCGACCGATACGCCATGCAGCGGCACCGGGAACGGCGCATGATAGACGTCGCCCGGCATGGCGCCGAAGCCGACCTTGTAGGGTACGACCTTGCCGGTCAGCGCCATGCCCATGAAGGTGCGGCCATGGAAGCCGCCGGCAAAGGCGATGACCGCCTGGCGGCCGGTGGCGTTGCGGGCGATCTTGATCGCGTTCTCGACTGCCTCGGCGCCGGTGGTGACGAAGATCGTCTTCTTCTCGAACTTGCCGGGCAGCATGCCGTTCAGCCGTTCGGCCAGCCGCACATAGCTTTCATAGGGCACCACCTGATGGCAGGTGTGGGTGAAGCGGTCGAGCTGCGCCTTGACCGCCGCGATCACCTTGGGGTGGCGGTGACCGGTGTTGACGACGGCGATACCCGACGAAAAATCTATGTAGCGACGGCCTTCGACATCCCAGATCTCCGAATTCTCGGCCCGGTCGGCATAGATCTGCGTGGTCATGCCGACGCCGCGCGAGATCGACTGGTTCTTGCGTTCGGAAATGGCTGAATTCTTCATGCTGTCCTTATCGAGCCGGCGCCCGTTCCTGTTTGATGTCGCTGACACGTCTTCTGACCTTATTTCACGTTTTCCTCAAGTTGGCACCGTCAACAGGCGATTGGGCCTGTCGCCCCGCGCGGCCAGAACCAGTCGACCGGTAAGCGTGCGAAGGAGGTTCCCTTTTCCAAGGGATCGACTATCTTCTGACGCCGCGAGGCTCCGTGGTGGGAGCGTCCCACACAGGCGAGAGAGCCATGAGCTGGAACGTGACATCTCCCGCCTTGCCACTGTCGCCATCCAGCCCTTTGCCGTTTCGAAATGCCCCTATCCTTATCGCCTGCACGATGGCCAGCCTGCTGCTTGCGGGTTGCCAGAAGCAGGAGGCGGCCGAACACAAGCTGCCGACCATGGTGCGCACCGCCGAAGTCGAAATCTCCTTCTATGCCCCGACGACGTCGCTGACCGGGGTCATCGCCGCGCGCACGCTGAACAACCTCGCCTTCCGGGTCGGCGGCCGCGTCGCAGAGCGGCTGGTGGAAATCGGGCAGCATGTCGACAAGGGCACGTTGCTGGCCCGCATCGATCCACAGGAGCAGGAATCGGACCTGCGCTCGGCGCAGGCCGATCTCGACGCAGCACAGGCGCAATTGACGCAGGCATCCGCCGCCTTCGAGCGCCAAAAGACGCTGCTTGCTCAGGGTTTTACCACGCGCCGGGACTACGATCAGGCAGCACAGGTGCAGAGCGTTGCACAAGGCGGCGTCCAGCAGGCGCAGAGCGCGTTGGACAATGCCCGGGAGAGCTTCACCTTCACCGAGCTGCGGGCCGGCGCGCCGGGTGTCGTCACGGCACGTTCGGTCGAGGCCGGCCAGGTGGTGCAAGGGGCACAAACAGTCTTCACCATCGCCGAGGACGGCGACCGCGACGCCGTCTTCAACGTTCATGAAACGCTGGTTGCCGGCAGCTCGATGGCACCACCGCCGGTGTCGATCACGCTGGTGTCGGATCCGTCGGTGAAGGCGACAGGCAAGGTGCGAGAGATTTCTCCGGTGGTCGACGCCGCCTCGGCCTCGGTTCGGGTCAAGGTCGCCATTCCCGAGACCCCTGCCGCCATGCCGCTTGGCGCCGCCGTCACCGGCACGGTCAGCGCCCAGCCGGTGAAAGCCGTGATCCTGCCCTGGCAGGCGCTGACCTCCAGCAACGGTCAGCCTGCGGTCTGGCTCGTCGACCCTGCTTCCAAGAAGGTCACCGTCGCGCCGGTCGATATTCTCGCTTATGGTTCCGGCGTCATCGTCGTCGACAAGGGGCTGGAGCCCGGCCAGCACGTCATCACTGCCGGTGGACAATTGCTAAGCCCGGGCCAGACGGTCGAGATCGCCGGAGGGGCAACGCAATGAACCGGCAAGCGCGCATGATCGCCCTGTCGGCGCTGGTTGTTGTCGGCGCCTGTTCGGCCGAGCCGGAAAAGGCGCCCGAGATCATCCGGCCGGTGCTTTCGGTGGTGGTCCAGCCGCGCACCAGCCAGACGCTTGGCTTCGCCGGCGTCGTCGAGCCGGAATTCAGTGCCAACCTGGCCTTCCGCCTGCTTGGCCGTGTCGTCACCCGCGACGTCGATATCGGCGACCTCGTCACCAAGGGTACGACGATCGCCACGCTCGATCCGACGGCGCTGGAATTGGCCGTTCAGGCAGCCAAGGCTGGCCTCTCCAACGCACAGGCGGAATTCACCAATGCTTACGCCAGCGAGGAGCGCCAGCGCGCATTGCTGGCAGACAGGAACACCTCGCAGGCCACCTATGAGGCAGCCCAGCAGGCGCGGCAAGCCGCGCAGGCCAATGTCGAGCGCGCCAGGGCGGCGCTGGCTAAATCGCAGGAACAGCTTGGCTATGCCCGCCTGTTTTCGGATTTCGATGGCGTCGTCACCGCCACCGGCGCCGAAGTCGGGCAGACAGTATCGGCCGGCCAGACCGTGGTGACGGTGGCGCGCTCGGACGTGCGCGAAGCCGTCGTCGATATTCCCGACCAGCTGACCGGCGACCTGGCTGACGGAACCGGCTTCGATGTCATCCTGCAGTCTCTGCCCGCGATCCGCACGGAAGCCAAGCTGCGCGAGATCGCGCCGCAGGCCGATAGTTCGACCCGCACCCGCCGCGTGCGCCTGACGCTGCTCAATGCGCCGACCGCGTTCCGGCTCGGCTCGACGGTCACGGCGACACGGGTGATGCCGATCGAGCCGACGATCGAGCTGCCGCTGTCGGCACTGCTCGAAAAGGACGGCAAGCAGCAAGTGTGGATCGTCGATGCGCAATCGAAGGTCGCCTTGCACGATATCCAGATCGGCGCCAAACGCGGCGGCAGCTTTGTCGTCACCGGCGGACTTAACGCGGGTGCACGCGTCGTCACCGCAGGCGTGCACAGCCTGACTCCGGGCGAGACGGTCAAGATCCCCGACGGAGCCGCCAAGTGAAGGGCTTCAACCTCTCCGACTGGGCGCTCAGCCATCGTTCGCTGGTCTGGTATTTCATGCTGGTGTTCGTCGTCGCCGGCGTCTCGGCCTATCTCAATCTCGGCCGCGAGGAAGACCCAGCCTTCACCATCAAGACCATGCTGATCCAGGCCAACTGGCCGGGCGCCTCGGTCAACGAGACAGTCCGGCAAGTAACCGACCGCATCGAGAAGAAACTGGAGGAACTCGACAGCCTCGACTACAGCAAATCCGTCACCACGGCCGGCAAGACCGTCGTCTTCGTCAATCTCAAGCCGTCGACCAAGGCACGTGACGTATCGCCGACCTGGGTGCGCATCCGCAACATGATCAACGACATCGGCGCCCAGTTTCCGCAGGGCGTGCAGGGTCCGTTCTTCAACGACAGTTTTGGCGACGTCTACGGCAATATCTACGCCTTCACGGCGGACGGGCTGACATCGCGCCAGCTGCGCGACTATGTCGAGCAGGCGCGCACTCGAATCCTCGCCGTGCCCAATGCCGGCAAGGTCGACCTGATCGGCGCCCAGGACGAGGCGATCTATCTCGAATTTTCGACCCGTCAGATCGCAGCCCTTGGCCTGAACCAGCAGGCGATCGTCGCTAGCCTACAGGCGCAGAACGCGATCGCACCATCGGGCGTTATCGAGACCGGCCCCGAACGCGTCAGCGTGCGCGTCTCGGGCCAGTTCACTTCGGAGGAAAGCCTGCGCGCCATCAATTTGCGCGTCAACGACCGTTTCTTTCGGCTGAGCGATGTCGCCACCATCACCCGCGGCTACGCCGATCCGCCGACGACATTGTTCCGTTTCAACGGCGAGGATGCGATCGGGCTCGCCATCGGCATGAAGCCCAACGCCAATTTGCTCGACTTCGGCAAGGCGCTGAAGGTCGAGATGGACAAGATCGTCGCCGACCTGCCGGTTGGTGTCGGCGTACATCTGGTCGCAGACCAGCCTGTCATTGTCGAGGAAGCGGTCTCGGGCTTCACCCGCGCGCTGTTCGAGGCTGTCGCCATCGTGCTTGCCGTCTCGTTCATCAGCCTCGGCATGCGCGCCGGCTTCGTCGTGGCGCTGTCGATCCCGCTGGTGCTCGCCATCACCTTCCTGTTCATGAACTATCTCGGCATCTCGCTACAGCGCATTTCGCTGGGCGCGCTGATCATCGCGCTCGGCCTGCTGGTCGACGACGCGATGATTGCCGTGGAAATGATGGTGGCGAGGCTGGAGGCCGGCGACAATCTGCGCAAGGCGGCGACCTATGTCTACACCTCAACCGCGTTTCCGATGCTGACCGGAACGCTGGTGACGGTAACCGGCTTCATTCCGATCGGTCTCAACAACAGTGCGGCTGGCGAATACACCTACACGCTGTTCGTCGTCATTGCCGTCTCGCTTCTGGTGTCCTGGATCGTCGCGGTGCTGTTTGCGCCGCTGCTCGGCATCACCATCCTGCCCGCGGTGATGAAGCAGAAGCACCACGACAAGCCCGGCCGTTTCACCTCGCTGTTCCGCGGCGTGCTGGTCGGGTCGGTGCGCCGCCACTGGCTGACGATCATCGCGACGGCGCTGTTATTCGCCGCCTCGGTCGTCGGCATGGGCTTTGTCCAGCAGCAGTTCTTCCCGTCCTCCGACCGGCCGGAACTTATCGTCGATTGGCACCTGCCGCAGAATTCATCGATCGCCGAGACGCGCGACCAGATGGAGCGCTTCGAGAGGGCAGCCCTTGCCGGCAATCGCGACATCGATCACTGGAGCTCCTACATCGGACAGGGTGCGGTACGCTTCGTGCTTGCCTATGACGTGCAGCCAGCCAATCCCTATTTCGGCCAGACCGTCATCGTCACCAAGAACGTCGAGGCGCGCGACAGGGCGAAGGCGGCAATCGAAAAAATGCTGCGCGACGACTTCGTCGGCACCGACGCCTTCGTCAAAACGCTCGAACTCGGTCCGCCCGTCGGCCGGCCGGTGCAATACCGCGTCAGCGGCCCCGACATCCAGGCGGTGAGGACGCTGTCCCAGCAACTGGCAGGCGTCATCTCGGCCAATCCCAAGCTTGGCGCGCCGATCTTCGACTGGAATGAACCGTCGCGGGTGCTGAAAGTGGACGTGCTGCAGGACAAGGCGCGCCAGCTTGGCGTCACCTCGTCGGACATCTCCAATGCGCTGAACAGCATCGTCGGCGGCGTCACCATAACCCAGGTGCGCGACGCCACATACCTGATCAACGTCGTGGTGCGTTCGCGCGATGCCGAACGCGGCTCGATCGAGACGCTGCGCAACATGCAATTGCCGACCGGTGCCGGCGAATCCATCCCGCTGGCCGCCGTCGCCAACTTCCACTACGAGTTGGAGCAGCCGACAGTCTGGCGACGCAGCCGCGTGCCGACGATCACCGTGGGCGCCGGACTCGTGGGCGATGCGCTGCCGGCGACCGTGGTCGACGAGCTGAAACCCTCGGTCGATGCCTTCATCGCCAAGCTGCCGGTCGGCTATGCCATCGCCACCGCCGGCTCGGTCGAGGAAAGCGCCAAAAGCCAGGGCCCGATCGCGGCGGTCGTGCCGCTGATGCTGTTCATCATGGCGACGATCCTGATGATCCAGTTGCAAAGCTTCCAGCGCCTGTTCCTGGTCGTTGCCGTCGCACCGCTTGGGTTGATCGGCGTGGTTGCTGCACTGTTGCCAAGCGGCGCCCCGCTCGGCTTCGTCGCCATCCTCGGCGTGCTGGCGTTGATCGGCATCCTGATCCGCAACTCGGTCATCCTGATCGTGCAGATCGAGGATCTGGTCGCCGAAGGCAAGGACCGCTGGGCGGCGGTGATCGAAGCCACCGAACATCGCATGCGACCGATCGCGCTGACGGCCGCCGCTGCCAGCCTGGCGCTGATCCCGATCGCACGGGAGGTGTTCTGGGCACCGATGGCGTTCGCCATGATGGGCGGCATCATTGCCGGTACGGCGATCACGCTGCTGTTCCTGCCGGCGCTCTATGTGGCCTGGTTCAGGATCAAGGAGCCGAAAGGCCGGGAAGAGCCACCCGTTCTGGAGAACGGCGAACTGGTGCAAGGTTCAACTTAAGGCCTTGCCGGATCATTCGTTGTCGTTGGAGGGTGCAGGGTGCGACCTGGCGCGCTGCCATGGCGACGATTTCGAGGCGCGCCAAGCATACCAACCTTTTGGCAAATCGGCCAATGCCAGGATGCTTTCATCCAGTTGAACCACCTCTTGCAGGCCGACGAGCATTATATCGCCGTCATCCACAGGTCCGGGTTCGCTGTTGTGGAATTGCCAACTGCCACCGTCATCGTTGTAGCTGTCGTCGTCGTCATCTTCATGCACAACGTATGCGATCCAGTCGCCACGTTTAAATATGCTCTTGTCCGACAACACCGCGACATTGGGTGGGTCAGCAAACTTCCATTCCTCCATGGTAGTCCCCCAAGACGGTTGTTCTGTACACAGGAAGAACGAATTCAGGCGGTTCTCACAAACCCGTCGCTCGCTCTCAGCAGGTTGCGCGTATAATCCTTGGTCACGCGGCGCTCAACGAGGTCTGCCGCCGCCAGATTCTCAACCGCCTCGCCGCTTTGCATCACCATCAGCCGCTCGCACATATGGGTGATGATGGCGAGGTCGTGGCTGACCATCAGGAATGTCAGCTTGCGCCGCCGGCGGACTTCTTCCAGAAGGTTGAGCACTTCCGCCTGCACCGAGGCGTCGAGCGCCGAGGTCGGTTCGTCGAGCAGCAGGATCGACGGTTCGAGGATAAGCGCACGTGCGATCGCCACGCGCTGGCGCTGGCCGCCCGACAATTGATGCGAGTAGCGGAAGCGAAAGCCGTTGCCGAGACCGACCTCGTCGAGTGCTCGCTGAATGCGCTTTTCGCCGTCGGCGAAGCCGTGGATGGCAAGCGGCTCCTGCAGCAGGCGGTCGACGGTCTGGCGCGGATGCAGCGAGCCGTAGGGATCCTGGAAGACCATCTGGACTTCGCGATAAAAGGCTTTGTCGCGGCGCGCGCCGAGCGTCTTGCCGTTGACGGCGATGCTGCCCGAAGCGACCGGCGCAAGGCCGGCGATGGCCCGCAGCAGCGTCGACTTGCCTGAACCGGATTCGCCGACCAGGCCAAAGGACTCGCCCGGCTGCACGTCAAGCCTGACGCCCTTCAGCGCGCGAAAACGGTCGAAGATCACTTCCAGCCCGTCGACGGCAATCGCAGAAGTCATGCCGCCCACTCCGGCTTGCGGTCGAGCACCGGCAGTGGATGACGGTCGGCGCCGATCTTGGGCATGCAGTTGAGCAGGCCGCGCGTGTAGGGATGCTGGGCCCGACCGAGCTCGGACGCCTTGAGCTGCTCGACCACCTTGCCTGCATACATGACGATGACGCGGTCGCAGAAGGACGAGACCAGGCGCAAATCGTGCGAGATGAAGATCAACCCCATGCCGCGCTCGCCGACCAGCCTGTCGAGAATGCCGAGTACGTCGAGCTGCACGGTGACGTCGAGCGCCGAGGTCGGCTCGTCGGCAATCATCATTTCCGGCCCGGCGATCAGCATCATGGCGATCATGGCGCGCTGGCCCATGCCGCCGGACACTTCATGCGGATGCAGGTCGAAGACGCGGGCCGGATCGCGGATCTGCACCGCCTCCAGCATTGCCAGTGCGCGATCGCGCGCCTCGGCTTTGCCGACCTTTTCATGGGTGCGCAGCGTCTCGACGATCTGGCGGCCGATGCTCATCACCGGATCGAGCGAATATTTCGGATCCTGCAGGATCATGGCGATGCGCTTTCCCCGCAGTGACCGGCGTTCGCGTGGCGAGACGCTGAGCAGGTCGATGCCGTCGAAGGAAAGCTTGTTGGCCGATATCCGCGCCTGCGGCGGCGTCAGGCCCATGATGGCGCGGCCGGTCTGCGATTTGCCCGAGCCGGACTCGCCGACGATGCCGAGCCGCTCGCGGCCGAGCGAAAAGGAGACGCCGCGAACCGCTTCGATCAGCCCGGTGCGGGTCGGGAAGGTGACGCGGAGATCCTCGACATCGAGCAGCGCGCTCGTTGATCGCTGCTGGTTGGGATCGTGGCTCATTGGTCGCCGCTCCGCGGATCGAGCGCGTCGCGCAGGCCATCGCCGAGCAGGTTGAAGCCGAGGCTGACGATGAGGATGGCGAAGCCTGGCGCGCCGGCCACCCACCACTGATCAAGCACGAAACGGCGGCCCGAAGCGATCATCGTGCCCCATTCCGGCAGCGGTGGCTGCGCGCCAAGGCCGAGGAAACCGAGGCCGGCGGCGGTCAGGATGATGCCGGCCATGTCGAGCGTCACCCGGATGATCAGCGAGGAGATGCAGAGCGGCATGATGTGGCGCAGCACGATTCGGAAAGGCGAGGCACCCATCAGTTGCACCGCCTTGATGTAATCGGAATTGCGCACCGTCAGCGTCTCGGCGCGCGCGATGCGTGCGTAAGGCGGCCAGGAGGTGATGGCGATGGCAAGCACAGCGTTCTCGATGCCTGGCCCAAGGGCTGCGACAAAGGCCAGCGCCAGGATCAGCTTGGGGAAGGCGAGGAAAATATCGGTGATGCGCATCAGGATGGCATCGGTCCAGCCGCCGGCATAGCCGGCGACAGTGCCGACCAGCAGGCCGATCGGTGCGGCGATAATCGCAACCAGGATGACCACATAAAGCGTCCAGCGCGAGCCGTAGAGGATGCGCGAAAGGATGTCGCGGCCGAGGTCGTCGGTGCCGAACCAGTGCTCGGCGCTCGGAGCCAGCAGACGCGCGTTTTTCAGGTCGCCAAATGTCGGCGAATACGGCGCCAGCACGCCGGCAAAGGCGGCAACGACCAGCAAGGCGATGATGATGAGCAGGCCGAGAAACGCCAGCCGGTTGGCGGAAAAGCGCCGCCACGCCACGTAGGCGCGGCCGAGTCTTGCCTGCATGCGCGAGGCCGGCCGCTCGCTGAGCAGCCAGTCACGACGAGAGAGAGGGCGGGCGTCGGAGGCGGTCATGACGATGCCTCTTGGAGCTGTCGACCCCCACTCCGGTCTGCTTCGCAGACCACCTCTCCCCCGCTCGACGGGGGAGAGGAAAGGCGCCAGGCGTGCGCCCGGCTTTTCCTCTCCCCCGGGCAGGGGGAGAGGTGGCCCGAAGGGCCGGAGTGGGGGTGATTGGGCGCAACTGAGCCCGAAAGTGGGATGCCTCTGCTCATCTTACCTTCGTCCTCGGATCGAGCACGCGGTAGAGCAGGTCGGAGAGCAGATTGATGGCGATGAACACCGAGCCGATCACAATGGTGCCGCCGAGCACGGCATTCATGTCGGCGTTCTGCAGCGAATTGGTGATGTAGAGACCGATGCCTGGCCACGAAAAGACAGTCTCGGTCAGCACCGAACCTTCAAGCAGGCCGGCATAGGACAGTGCAATCACCGTCACCATCGGCACGGCCGCGTTGCGTAATGCGTGGCCCCAAATGATGCGGGTCTCCGACAGGCCCTTGGCGCGCGCCGCGACGATGTATTCCTGCGACAGCTCGTTGAGCATGAACGAGCGCGTCATGCGGCTGATATAGGCGAGCGAGAAATAGCCGAGCAGCGAAGCCGGCAGGATGATGTGGCGGAAGGCATCGTGGAAGACATCCCACTGCCGCTGCCACAGGGAATCCAGCAGGTAGAAACCGGTGATCGGCGTGAAGGTGTACTCATAGACGACGTCGAGCCTCGCCGGGAAGGCCACCCATTGCAGCTTGGCGTAGAACAAAACCAGCGCCAGCAGTCCGAGCCAGAAAATCGGCACGGAATAGCCGATCAGGCCGATGATGCGCACGATCTGGTCGATGAGACTGCCGCGCCTGACCGCGGCCAGCACACCAAGCGGCACGCCGAACAGCGCACCGATCAACGTTCCCAGCGTCGCCAGCTCCGTGGTCGCCGGAAGCGCTCGGCGAATGTCGGTCATGACGGGGTTCGTGGTCAGCACTGAGACGCCGAAATTGCCGTTCAGGGCATTTTTCACATAGATATAGAACTGCTCGATCAACGGCAGGTCGAGGCCCATCTCGCGGCGCGTGCGCTCGACGACATTGGCCGGCGCCCGGTCGCCGAGCACCGCCAGCACCGGGTCGATCGGGATGACACGACCGATGAAGAAAGTCACTGCGAGCAGACCAAGATAGGTCGTGATCGCGATGACCAGGAAGCGGCCGAGCGATGATGCAATGGCGACGGCGCGGGCGCTGCCGCGCCCGCTCTCATTTTCAACCGCGCTCATGCGGCGCCTGCGGCGTTATTCTTTCGAGACCGGCCCGACGAAGTTGCTGTCGAAGCTCGGGCCGAGTGCGAAGCCCTTGAGGTTCTTGCGCAGGCCGGCCACTTCCAGCTGCTGGTGGATGACGACGAAGGGACTGGTGTCGAGGATCTTCTTCTGGAGATCCTTGTACATATCGGCACGCTTGCCGGCGTCCTTCTCGAGCAAAGCCGCTTCCGTTTCCTTGGTCAGGTCCGGAATGTCCCAGGAGTTCCGCCAGGCAAGCGTGTGGGACTTGCCGGCATCCGAATTGTCCGGGTTCGAGGCAAAGGTCTGGGCATTGGAATTCGGATCGAAATAGTCCTGGCCCCACTGGCCGATATAGATGTCGTGGTTGCGGGCGCGATACTTGGTCAGCGTCTGCTTGCCGTCGCCGGGAATGATCTCCAGCTTGATGCCAGCCTGTCCGAGGGTCTGCTGGATCGATTCCGCCATGCCCGTCGTCGGCTGGCCGGTGCGAACGTCCATGGTTACGCTGAAACCGTCAGCCAGACCGGCCTTGGCCAACAATTCCTTGGCCTTGGCGACGTCGAGCTTGAACGGATTCTCGTCGAGTTCGCCGAGCACGCCCTTGGGCAGGAAGGTCTGGTGGATCTCACCGATGCCCTTGAGAATGGTCGAGCTCAAGGCATCATAGTCGACCAGATATTTGAACGCTTGGCGAACCTCGGGCTTGGCGAGTTTCGCGTTCTTCTGGTTGAGGCTGATATAGTAGACCGTGCCCTTCGGCGCGCTGGTGGTGGTGAGGTCGGCGTTCTTGGCGATGGCGTCGAGGTCGTTCGGCTCGAGATTACGGGCGACGTCGATGTCGCCGGCTTCGAGCGCCAGGCGCTGGGCCGAGCTTTCCTTCATGTTGCGATAAATGACGCGGGCTAGCTTGGCCTTTTCGCCGTAGTAATTGTCGTTGCGCTCGAGAACGACAGCCTCGTTGGCGCGCCATTCGCGCAGCTTGAAGACGCCGGAGCCGGCATAGCCGGTCTTCAGCCAGGCATTGCCGAAATCATTGTCCCATTTGTAGTCGGCGGTGGGTGCCGCGGTGACGACATGTTCCTTGACCAGCTTGGCATCGACGACCGAGGCGACCGTTGCCGACAGGCAGTTCAGCACGAAGCTCGGCGCATAGGCCTTGTCGACGGTGAACTGGAAAGTGCTGTCGTCGGTCGCCTTGGCCTTTTCGGTGACGTTGTCGCCGCTGATGCCGAACTGGCCGATGATGAAGGCCGGGCTCTTGTCGAGCTTGATGGCACGCTCGAATGAATAGGCGACGTCTGCCGCGGTGATCGGATTGCCGGAAGCGAATTTGAGACCGGGCTTGAGTTTGAACGTGTAGGTCAGGCCATCGTCGGAGACGGTCCAGCTTTCGGCCAGGTCGCCCTTGACCTTGGAGGTGTCGTTGAGGTCGAGACGGACCAGCAGATCATAGGTGTTGCCGGTGACCTCGGCAGTAGATAGCTCGAATGCCTCGCCCGGATCCATGGTGATGATGTCGTCGATCGCGAAACCTTCGACCAGCGTGTCGGCGGGCGTGACCGCACCGGCAGGCGCGCCGGCCAGAAGCAGCGCGGACATGGCCGCACCCGCGAGCAAGATGCGGGAGCGGAGAGCAAACTTTTCCATCATCATCGTGATTGTTCCCTGTTTTGTTGTTTGGCGACCTGAGTTCCCGGCTCAGGAATGCAGAAGATTTTTTCGGGGCCGGAAGACGGCCTCTGACCCGCTACCGTCGTGTTTTTTGTCCAGTTGGTCAACACCCTAATCCGGCAGCCCCCAACTCGGCAACGGGGTTTTGTAGGACGACGTATTGGACCAGAAGGAGCCGTTGGAAGTCGATGCATTTGGCGGCTAATCGAGGCTGCCAAATGAGAAAAATCTGCTATTCCGGGCTACTTCAGCGCTGTCACCAACTCCGCATCGGGGAAGCAGGTTGCGGCGCGACCGTTCTTGGCCTGCCACCTGCCGATCGAACGGCGGGTCTTGAAGCCGGGCAGTCCGTCGACGCTGCCGACATCATAGCCCTTGGCTTGCAGCGCGCGCTGCAGGGCAGCGATGTCGGAACGGTGGAGCCCGCCAACCGCGCCCCAGTTCCCTGAAAAATTCGAGTCGCCATGGGCTATGCGATCGGCGCCATGACCGATGAACAGTGCGTAGAGGTCGCTCGTGTTGTATTCCTTCAGCACATAGAAATTGGGCGTGGCGATAAAGGCCGGGCCGCTGCGCCCGGCCGGCATCAGCAGGAAACCCTCGGCCTTCAGCTCGCTCGTCGGAAACGGTTTGCCGCCGACGCGCTTGATGCCCATTGCCGCCCACTCCGAAATCTTCTTGCCCTGGTCCGGGCCTTCCAGCGCGCAGGAAACCTGATCCGGCACAGTCACCTCGAAGCCCCAGCCGCGGCCCTTCACCCAACCATAATGGACGAGATAATTGGCGATCGAAGCCAGTACATCCGGCGTCGAGTTCCAGATGTCGACGCGGCCGTCGCCATCGAAATCGACGGCATGCTTCAGGAAAGAGGTCGGCATGAATTGCGGCTGGCCGAGCGCCCCGGCCCATGACGATTTCATCGCGCCGACCGGGGCCAGCCCGCGCTCGACGATTTCGAGTGCCGCCAGGAGCTCGGTGCGGAAAAAGTCCTTCTTGGTCGACATGAACGCCTTGGTGCCAAGCACCTCGAAGGCGTCATAAGGCATTTTCGCAGCGCCGAAACCGGTCTCGCGCCCCCAGATCGCCAAGAGCACTTCTCCCGGCACGCCGTAGCGCTTCTCGATGGCTGCAAGTGTCCTGGCATTGGTGGCTTCACGCGCGCGTCCGCCTGACGTCACCGCAAGAACCGTCTTCTCGGCGAAATAGGCGCCGGGCGAGCCGAATTCGGCCTGGAGCTGTTTCTGCGGCGTGGTCGCCTTCTCGCCCGGTTTGACCAGGTCGGGCAGCTTCAGATTGGGATTGATGCCGTCGAAGGCGGCATCGAAGGTGTGCCTGGAAATGCCTTTCGCCTTGGCCTGCGGCCACAGGTCGTCCTGCAGCCAGGCGCGAAACTGGTCGTTGATCGTTGCAGCGGAGGCGGGAGCGGAAAGGAGGAGACTGGTTAGCGCGGCCAGAAGAAATGCAGAGACTACATTGCGAAGGTTGCGTTCTGCGCCAAGGAATGCAGTCATCTCAACAAACATCCCCGCCAACTTCGTCAAAACGCCGTCCGCGAGCGCAGTGCAGCGGCCAGCGTGCCTTCGTCGAGATAGTCGAGTTCGCCGCCGACCGGCACGCCATGTGCCAGACGCGTCACCTTGATGTCGAAGCCGGACAATTGGTCGGTGAGGTAGTGCGCGGTGGTCTGGCCCTCGACCGTCGCGTTGACGGCGAGGATGACCTCCTTGACCTCGCCACCGGCGACACGGTCGACCAGCGAGCGCAAGTTGAGCTGGTCGGGCCCGATGCCGTCGAGCGGCGACAGCGTGCCGCCGAGCACGTGATAACGCACATTCATCGCCGCCGCGCGCTCCAGCGCCCACAGATCGGAGACGTCCTCGACGACGATGATGGTGCCGGCGTCACGGCGCGGATCGGTGCAGATCATGCAAGGGTCGGATGTATCGACATTGCCGCAGGTCGAGCAGATGCGCACCTTGTCTGCCGCCTCGGCCATGGCGGCGGCGAGCGGCGACAGCAGTTGCTCCTTCTTCTTGATCAGATGGAGTGCCGCACGCCTGGCCGAACGGGGTCCCAGCCCCGGCACCTTGGCCAGGAGCTGGATCAGGCGTTCGATCTCGGGACCGGCGATTCGCTTCGACATCGCTCTGATCTAGGATTTTTCAGAGCGCTTTGGAACATCCCACGTCCGCATCAACCGCCATATTGGCTTGGTGGACCATCGAGCTCGGATCAATTGGTTTCGAGTGGCCGGTCCTGGCTGGCAATCATCGCGCCGATGGCGTCGGTATTCTCAGGCGTCGACTGGAACCCCACCATCGTCGCCTCTTGTGGCGCGTTTTGAACCGAGGAGATGACCCTTGTGTTCAGGGTTCCGCCAAAACGGGCGGCATCCGGCTCTTCCATGGGTTCCTGCATCGCCACCACCGTCGGCTTGACCGAGACCCGCACGGATTTCGCGGGCGGCGCAGCTGCCGCCGTCACATAGGTCTGTTGGGCAGGGGCGGATCGAACGGTTGCCGTCCTGGCCGGAGGTGCGGGCTCGGCGGAAGCGACCATTATCGCCGGTGCGGCCGGCTTCTCGGGTGCCGCAGAGGCAATTGCGACCTGCGGCTCATCCGGCAGCGGCTGCCAGTTGCGGCCGCGCTTCTCATAAAAGGCATTGCCGCCGGCAACCATCGTGTAGTGCATGTTCTTGTAAGGGAAGCGCAGCCCGGCGGTGTGGAAATACATCGTGTTCTTCAGCTTTGCCTTGCGCTCGCCCTTGAGCACGGCATCGGCGGCTTCCTCGACATCGGGCATCGCCCGCGAATTCATCGGCCTCGTCATGACGCCAGGCGCGAACTGCCCACCCTCGCCCACCACCTCGCAGATGGTGCTTCCGTGGTTGCCGGAGCGGAGCCGGTTCATCACCACCGTGCCGACGGCGATCATGCCGTCGCGGCTTGAGCGATTGGATTCAAAGAACATCGCCCGTTCCAGGCATTCCTTGTCCTTGGGCGTATGGCTGTAGGCCCGGGAGCTCAGGAAACTCGGCGTGATGGCATCGGTCAGGCTGGCCACGGACATACCGTGCGAAGTGGTTTGGCTGCATGCAGCCAAAAACAGGGGTGAAATGACGGCGCCGAGCAACAGCGGCGCCTTCCATCGCGTGGCAATCAACAGGTAACCCTCTCACGTCCATGCCCGCCCCCAGGCTGCGGCAAGAATGAGACACTTTCAGGCAAAAAGATGGCCAAAACGTTATTACTGGGGCACTGTTGCCAAATTGGCACGGTTGCATGGCTTTATGCGGGCTACCTCCCGGCTGCAATCGCCACCGGCTGGCCAGGTTCAGCCTCTTCGATCTTCTCCGAGAACAGGCCGCGCCGGAGGAACAGCGCTCGCGCGTCCCTGGCCGTCGGCGCGATCCTTGCCGGCCAGCCGCTTTCAACGAACTCGGCCTTGGTGAAGTCCGGATTTGTCTCGCTGGCCGCCTCCAGGAACTCGGCGATCTCCAGCACGATCGCGCGCTCGTCTTTCGAAAGCGCAGATGTGCCGGCCTCGATCGACGGGCGATGGACGAAGTCCTCGAACAGGTTGAAGTAGCCCTTGATACCGACGAGATCGACGCCATCGTCGCAGTCGGCCAGGATTTCCAGGATCTCGTAGATCCTGTTGCGGATGCGTTGCTCGATCAATCTTTCGGTGGGCTCTTCGGTCATGTCGACCATGGGGCGCGCCGAACGCTAGAAGGGCAGTTTCATTCCCGGCGGGATCGGCAGACCGGCGGTCAACGCCTTGGTCTTTTCCTGCATGATCTGCTCGACCTTGGTCTTGGCGTCATTGTGGGCGGCGAGCACCAGGTCTTCCAGGATCTCGACATCGTCCTCCTTGAACAAGGATGGATCGATCTTCAGCGACTTCATTTCGAATTTTCCGGTCAGCGTCACGCTGACCAGGCCGCCGCCGGCCTGGCCCGACGCTTCCAGAGTGGCGATCTCGTCCTGCATGGCCTGGAACTTGGCCTGCATTTCCTTCGCCTTGCCCATCAGGCCGAGAAGATCTTTCATGGTCTGGTCCTTTGCGGATTCGTTCTGTGGTCAGGTTTCGTCGTCGTCAGCCGGCGGCTCGACCGGCACTTCGGCCTCGGCCGTTTCGGCTTCCGGCGCGTCTGGAATGCGCACGTCGATGATCTTGGCCCCGGGAAAGCGCGCCAGGATAGCGGCCACCGTCGGATCGCTCTTGGCATCGAGGAAGGCGTTCTCGCGCTTGGCCGATTCCATCTCGGCGAGCGTCTGGCCACCCTCTTCCTTCGACAGCGAAACCAGCCAGCTGCGGCCGGTCCAGGCGCGCAACTTCGTCGTCAGGTCGTTGAGCAGCATCTTGGGCGCGTCGCTGGTCAGGCCGACGTCGATACGGCCGGGCTCGATACGAACCAGGCGGATATAGCTCTTGACCTGCACCTTGAAGGCGATGTCACGCTGCGCGTCGGCCAGGGCAATGATGTCGGCGAGCGATTTCAGCGGTGCCGATTGCGTCTCGACGACCGGCTCCGGCGGAGCGATGAAAGCAACAGGGGCAGGCGTGCTCTCCACGAGCCGCATGGTCTGCGCACCGCCCGGCCCGGCCGGCATGCGCGTCTGCGCCATCGCACTGGCGCCACCACCATTGCCCGACCCCGCGGGTGTACCATTCGGGCGTGGGGTGCCATTTTGTACCGGCGTTGCGCCCTCAAGAGATCTCAACGCCTCGTCCAGCGTCGGCAGGTCGGCGGCATGCGCCAGCCGGATCAGCACCATTTCGGCGGCACTCACCGGCCGGTTGGAGGACTGGACCTCGGGAATGCCCTTGAGCAGCATCTGCCATGTCCGCGACAACACTCTGACCGACAGCGTCCTGGCGAAATCCGCGCCGCGCTGCCGCTCGTCCTCGGATAGCGAGGCATCCTCGATGGCCGTCGGCACGAAACGCAGCCGCGTGACGAGATGGTTGAACTCGGCAAGATCGGTCAGCACGGCGGCCGGATCAGCACCAGTGTCGTACTGCGCGCGGAATTCGGCAAGAGCAGCCGCTACATCACCCTTCATCACATGTTCGAACAGGTCGACGATGCGGGCGCGGTCGGCGAGCCCCAGCATCGCCCGAACCGCAGCGGCGCTGACCGAGCCGGCGCCATGGGCAATCGCTTGATCGAGGATGGAGAGCGAATCGCGGGCCGAGCCTTCGGCGGCGCGCGCGATCATCGCCAGCGCGTCGTCGTCGACCGAAATGCCCTCCTTGGCCGAGATCGACGCGAGATGCGCGACCAGCGCACCGGCGTCGATGCGCCTCAAGTCAAAGCGCTGGCAGCGCGACAGGACAGTGATCGGAACCTTGCGGATCTCGGTGGTGGCAAAGATGAATTTGACGTGCGGCGGCGGCTCTTCCAGCGTCTTCAACAGGCCGTTGAAGGCCTGCGTCGACAGCATGTGCACTTCGTCGATGATGTAGACCTTGTAGCGCGCCGAGACCGGCGCATAGCGCACGCGCTCGATGATGTCCCTGATATCGTCGATGCCGGTGTGTGAGGCGGCGTCCATCTCGATGACATCGACATGGCGGCCTTCCATGATCGCCTGGCAATGTTCGCCGAGCACGGCAAGGTCGACCGACGGCTGGTCGATATCAGCGGTTTTGTAGTTCAGGGCACGAGCAAGTATGCGCGCCGTCGTGGTCTTGCCGACGCCACGCACGCCGGTCAGCATCCAGGCCTGGGCGATGCGGCCGGTGGCAAAGGCATTGGTGAGTGTGCGCACCGTCGGTTCCTGGCCGACCAGTTCTGAGAAGTTCGAGGGACGGTACTTGCGCGCCAGCACGCGATAGGCGGCCGCCTTGCCATTCTCCAGGCTTTTTGGTCCCGAATTTCCGGCTTCGCTCATTCGCCCATAAGCTCCAAATGGCCGCGCCCGAGGGCGGCCGATTCCTGCGCATAGTCTCGCCTGCGCTGCAATGCGTCGTCAATGTCGCGAGAAGGGCCGGTGAGGTGGGAGGCTGGAACAATGACCCGTTCCGGGCTCGTTAGGGCTGCTTCCTTCCGGACCTGACCCGGTTGGCGAGTGGATCGTCCACCACCAACCTCCCGCTGTCCATATCGGCAATTGTTCGATGAAATGCAAGTGCGCAGAAGAAATCCCTGGTTCCTTCGCAGCCTTCGCCGGCGCGTCGGCTGACGGAGCATCAAACGAAAACCCGCCTGCGCAGTGGGTCACTGGCGCAAATCAGCACCATGGGCAAATATGTACCATAGCTGAGGGCACGAAATCAAGAAAAAATTCCTATCGTGAAGAGCTGTCGATCGCGAGGGCGCAATGATTCGCTTGCAGCCCCCTTGCCGCCGCTCTAGCGTTCATGCCCTTGAGGAAACCAAGAAAAGCAAGGGAAACGCCGATGATGACGGGCCTGAAGGCCGGATTCACGCTGGACTCCCGGCTGGAGGCGGATAGCGAGCAGTTGATGTGGCTGGGGCTGTGCGAGCTGCGGGTGATGAACGACCGCCGCTGGCCATGGTTGCTCCTGGTGCCACAGCGGCCGGGCGCGGAGGAGATCCACGAGATGACGCCGCTCGACCAGGCAATGCTGACCTTCGAGACCAATATGGTGGCGCAGGCGCTGAAGAAAGCGACAGGCTGCACCAAGATCAACACCGGCGCGCTCGGCAACATCGTGCGCCAGCTGCACATCCATATCATTGCGCGTTCGGAAGGCGATCCCGGCTGGCCGGGCCCGGTGTGGGGATACGGCCTGCGCGAGCCCTATAAAGGCTCCGACCTGCGGCGGTTTGCCGAAACGATCAAGGCGGCGCTATAAGCGTTCCCCGTGTCCATCCCGCAACGCAGAGTTTCCATGAGCTTCCGCCTGTTTGACGCGCCCTTGCGCGAGCCGAGTCAGTTCGTCGGCTTTGCCGGCAACATCATCGACCGGCAGTCCGAAAACCGCGCCGACGATTCGGTCGACAAGGCGCTCGCCGACCCGGCGACACGGCTGCTGTTGATGCATGGGGGGCGGCTCTATCTGAAGCTCGGGGATGGCAGTGGTCTCGACCCCTGGTTTGGCGCCTCCGAGAGCGAGCCTTTCGAACCATTTCTCGAACAGGGTGTCCTGCTCGGTTTTTCCGAACGGGGACCCGTGCTGGCCGTGCCCGGCGGCGTCGATCCGGAGCGGCTTCCGGAAACCATCCAGGCAATCGACTACCGCTCCGTCTACATGCAGGGACTGATCGACGAGGCGGCCGCCGGCGCGATGGCGCAAGGGGCGGCGCTGCTGGCCTGGCATGCAAGCCATCGTTTCTGCAGCAAATGCGGCACGCAATCGCAGATGCGGGCCGGCGGCTACAAGCGCCACTGCCCGAATTGCGGCACCGAGCATTTTCCGCGTACCGACCCGGTGGCGATCATGCTGACGGCGACGCGGGAGAAATGCCTGCTCGGGCGCGGCCGGCATTTCGCGCCGGGCATGTACTCCGCGCTTGCCGGCTTCATCGAGCCGGGCGAGACGATCGAAGCGGCGGTGCGCCGCGAGACGCTGGAGGAGGCTGGCATCCGGCTTGGCCGCGTCGTCTATCACGCCAGCCAGCCCTGGCCGTTTCCTTATTCGCTGATGATCGGCTGCTTCGGCGAGCCGCTCAACGACGATATCCAGGCCGATTTGAACGAGCTGGAGGACTGCCGTTGGTTTGCCCGCGACGAGGTGCGTTCGATGCTGACCAGGGAGCATCCCGGCAATTTGGTCACGCCACCGAAAGGCGCCATTGCTCACCACCTCATCCGCGCCTGGGTCGACTCGGAGTGATGGCAGCGACTATCGAAAGACCATTCAGGAGCAGCAAATGATCCGTCACACCGTCGTCTTCACGCTGAAGCATCCGCCACATTCGCTGGAGGAACGGAGGTTCCTGGTCGACGCCAAGAAAATCCTCACCGCGATCAGGGGCGTCACGCATTTCGAGCAATTGCGGCAGATCAGCCCCAAGAACGACTATCGTTTCGGCTTCTCGATGGAGTTCGCCGATCAGGCTGCCTATACCAGGTACAACGATCATCCCGACCACGTCGCTTTCGTACGCGACCGCTGGGTGCCGGAGGTCGAGACGTTCATGGAAATCGACTATGTGCCGCTGGGCGCGGTGATCTAGTCAGCGACCTTCCACTGCTCACGCGACGCGCTGGCCGGATATACGCCCAGAATTCGCACTTCGCGTGAGAAGAAGCGAAGCTCGTCCAGCGCCAGCTTGACCAGCGGATCTTCGGGATGACCCTCTATGTCGGCGTAAAACAGCGTCGCGGTGAAAGCCCCCAGCTGGTAACTCTCCAGCTTGGTCATGTTGATGCCGTTGGTGGCGAAACCGCCCATCGCCTTGTAGAGCGCGGCCGGCACGTTGCGGACGCGGAAGATGAAGGTCGTCATCATCTTGACGTCCGGAGACGGGCGCTCGGCCCATTGCTTGTTCTTGGTGAGGACGACAAAGCGGGTGACGTTGCTGTCGGTGTCCTCGACATTATGCTCGATGATGTCGAGCCCATAGAGCGTCGCGGCCAGCGTCGGCGACAGCGCCGCCATGGTGCGGTCCTTGCCCTCGGAGACCATCTTGGCGGCGCCAGCCGTGTCACCGGCGACGATCGCCTTCCAGCCGTTCTTGCGGATGTATTTGCGGCACTGGCCAAGCGCGTGGATGTGGCTGTGCACGGTCTTGATCTCGTCGCGTTTGACGCCGGGCAGCACCATCAGCTGGAAATGGATGGGCAGGAAGTATTCGCCGATGATGTGGAGCTTCGATTCCGGCAACAGATGGTGGATATCGGCGACCCGCCCGGCAATTGTGTTCTCGATCGGAATCATGGCGAGATCGGCCTTGCCGGTCTCGACCGCGTTGAACGCGTCCTCGAAGGTCGGGCACGGCAACGGCTCCATCGATGGATAGACGTTGCGGGAAGCGGTGTCGGAATTGGCACCCGGCTCGCCCTGGAAGGATATTCTGTTGGTCTTTTCAGGCATGGCCAATTCTCGATTCAAGGGGGTCTCAGCTTCGAAGGGATTTCTCAGTTTGCAAGGATGGCTCTGGCGCGTTCGAGATCTTCCGGCGTGTCGACGCCAAGCGGCAGCGACTGGACGATCTCGGCATCGATGCGCATGCCGGCTTCGAGCGCCCGTAGCTGTTCCAGCCGTTCTCGCCGCTCCAGCGGCGACGGCTTCAGCGCGACGAAACGCTCGAGTGCGGCGCGACGATAGGCATAGAGGCCGACATGATGATAGAGCGGCCCCTCGCCCCAAGGTGCCGTGGCGCGCGTGAAATAGAGCGCCCTCAGCCTGGTGCGGGAGAGCGGCGACCCGACGATCTTGACGACGTTGGGATTGGTCTTTTCCTCATCGCGGACGATCTCGACGCCGAGGGTGGCGATGTCCACCGCGCCGTCATCGAACGGCCTGAGCGAGGCGACGATGATGCCGGGGTCGATGGTCGGCAGGTCGCCCTGCACATTGACGATCGTTTCGACCTTGCGCTCGGGATCGAGCGCGACCAGAGCCTCGTGAATGCGGTCGGAGCCGGATTGGTGGTCCATGCGCGTCATCACGGCCTCGAAACCATGCGCACGCACCGCTTCGGCCACGCTTTGCGTGTCGGTCGCCACCACGACCCGGCCGAGGCCGGACTCCGTGGCGCGGCGGGCGACATGGACGATCATCGGCGCGCCGGCGATGTCGGCCAGCGGCTTGCCTGGCAGGCGTGTCGAGGCCATGCGGGCCGGGATCAGAATCAGTGTGGACATGCGCGGTGCAAGGCGTCTCGAAGAGGACAGGGAAAGTGGCAAAAGGTCTCACTGGAAGCGCCCTTATAGGTGTTGCAACGCCGCAGCAAAAGACCTAGTTTCCGCCCGATTTGACCGCCCTGGCAGGGTGATCACGATACCGACGGACGGAGTGGACGGTTCGGTCCGCCGGAAAAGGGAGCAAGGGGCGTATGGATTCCAACGAAGTCAACAAACTGCTCGCCGGATTGCTCGGAACCGTTTTCGTCGTCTTCTCGGTCGGCATTGTGTCGGACGCGCTGTTTGCCTCGCCGGCGCCGGAAAAGCCCGGTTTCGCCATCGAGGCCGCTGAGCCTGCCGAAGGCGGTCCGGCCGCGCCTGCCGCCGAAGCCAAGCCAATCGCCGAGCTGCTGGCCACCGCCAATGTCGAGCAAGGCGCTGCCGTCTTCAAGAAATGCCAAGCCTGCCATTCCGGCGAAAAGGGCGGCCCCAACAAGGTCGGCCCCGATCTGTGGGATCTCGTCGACCGCCCTGTGGCCGAGCATGAAGGCTTTGCCTATTCGGCCGGCATGAAGGAATTTTCCAAGGGCGGCACCGAGAAGTGGACCTACGACAACATCAACCACTTCATCACCTCGCCGAAGAAATTCGTTAAGGGCACCGCCATGGGCTTCGCCGGCCTGCCGAAGGACGAGGATCGCGCCAACGTCATCGCCTATCTACGCACGCTGTCCGACAATCCGAAGCCGCTGCCGGCGCCAGGCGCTGCCGCCGACGCAACCGCGCCCGCCAAGCCGGCTGAAGGTGCTGCCCCGGCGAAGCCGGCTGAAGGTGCCGCGCCGGCCAAGCCGGCCGCTCCGGCTCCGGCCGTACCCGCACCGGCGCCCGCTCAATAACCGGATATCCATCTCGACGACCTTGAAAAAGCCGGGTTCAGCCCGGCTTTTTCGTTAGGAAAACCGCATATGCGGCGACAAAGCCGCGCATGGCGGTTTTCACGAGCGCCAAATCGTCTAGATTGTCCATGAACGGGCATTGCGAAGAGGATAGTGCATGACGGTTGGCCGAACGCTTCTCAAGTCGATGCTGGCGGCAGCCCTTCTGGCGGCCGGATTGCAGACGAGCCGAGCGGACGAATGGCGCACCGCCTCATCGCTGATCGGCGAGTCCAAATACGGCGACAACTTCCAGCACTACGACTACGTCAACCCAAACGCGCCCAAGGGCGGCACGTTGAATTCGGTGGTGCTCGGCACCTTCGACAGTTTCAATCCCTACATCGTACAGGGATCACCGGCCGCCGGCCTGGTCGGGTTCGGCGGTGGCCTGCTCTACGATACGCTGATGGAACAGGCGACCGACGAAGGCAGCACCAGCCACCCGCTGATCGCCGACGCGTACAAATATCCCCCCGACTATTCCTCGGCGACCTACCGGCTGGACCCGCGTGCCAAATGGCATGACGGCCAGCCGATCACCGTCGACGACGTGATCTGGTCGTTCCAGGTGCTCAAGGCGAACAGTGCGCAATACAGCCGCTACTTCGAAAATGTCACCGATGCGGTGGCGATTTCGGACCACGAGGTCGAGTTCCATTTCAACCAGAAGGGCAACCGCGAACTGCCCAAGATCATCGGCGATCTTGCAGTGCTGCCGAAACATTGGTGGGAAGGCACCGATGCCAATGGCAAGAAGCGTGACATCACCAAGCCGACGCTGGAGATTCCGCTCGGCTCGGCCGCCTACAAGATCGCCAGCTTCAAACCGGGCTCGGAAGTCATCTGGCAGCGCGTGCCGGACTATTGGGCGGCGAAGCTGCCGGTGAAGATCGGCCGCGAGAATTTCGATACGCGGCGTTTCACCTATATACTCGATGACAATGCGGCCTGGTTGGCCTTCACCAAGGGCGGGCTGGAAGACCTCAACCGCGAATTCAGCTCGCGCAAATGGGCGACAGCTTATGATTTCCCGGCGATCAAGGCCGGCGACGTCATCAAGAAGGTCTTCGAGAGCCACTCGCCGCAGCCGATGCAGGCATTCGTGCTCAATCAACGGCGGCCGCTGTTCCAGGATCGCCTGGTGCGCGAGGCGCTGACCTATCCGTTCGATTTCGAGTCGATGAACCGAACGCTGTTCTTCGGTTCCAACACCCGTACTTCAAGCTATTTCCAGGGCACCGACCTGGCGTCGAGCGGTTTGCCGCAAGGCAAGGAACTGGAAATCCTGGAAAAGTACCGCGACAAGCTGCCGCCTGAACTCTTCACCCAGCAGTTCAAGCTGCCAGTCTACGATTCACCGCAAGCGGAACGAAAGTACCTCAAACAGGCCGTCGACCTCTTCGCCAAGGCCGGCTGGGTGATCAAGGGCGGCAAGATGGTCAATGCCAAGACCGGCGCTCCGTTCAAATTCGAGATCCTGGGCTGGAACGACACCGACCAGGTGATCGCCAGCCCCTATATCGCCAATCTGCGCAAGATCGGCGTTGATGCCACGTTGCGCATCATCGACCAGACGCAATACATCAACCGCGTCAACCACTTCGAATTCGATGTCGTCACCGGCCTGTTCGGCCAGTCGGATTCGGCCGGCAATGAGCAGCGCGATTTCTGGAGCTCGAAGGCCGCCGACACACCCGGTTCGCGAAATCTGATGGGCATCAAGGATCCGACCGTCGACGCATTGGTCGACCGCGTCATCTTCGCCACCGACCGCGAGGATCTCGTCGCCGCCACTCATGCGCTCGACCGCGTGCTGCTGTGGAATTTCTATGTCGTGCCGCAATATCATCGCTCGGCAATATGGGTGGCCTACTGGAACAAATTCGGCATCCCCGACAAGCAGCCTGCCTATTCCGGCTATGATCCCGACTCCTGGTGGATCGACCTCGACAAGGAAAAGGCGCTGGCCGCCAAATACAGGGGCAGCAATTGATGGCGGTCCTGCCCCGCCGTGATTTTCTCGTCCTGGGCACTGCCGCCGCTGCCGCCGCCATGCTGCCGGGCAAGGCCTTCGCCACCATTGCGACCGGCGTGAAGCTGCACGGCTTGTCCGCCTTCGGTGATCTCAAATACAGCCCGGATTTCACCCATTTCGACTATGTGAATGTCGATGCGCCGAAGGGCGGCACCTTCAACTTCTCGCCGCCGAACTGGGGCTACAACCAGAACACGCTGACCTTCAACACGCTGAACTCCTTCACCCAGAAGGGCGATGCGCCGCCGCGCATGGAGATGTGTTTCGACGCGCTGATGGTCAGGGCCCTGGACGAGCCGGACGCCCTCTATGGGCAGCTCGCCGACGGCGTGACGGTTTCCGACGACCGCAACAGCTTCGAGTTCTCGCTGAGGCCGCAGGCGCGCTTCCACGACGGCACGCCGCTGACGGCAGAGGACGCCGCCTTCACCTTCAAGCTGTTCAAGGAAAAGGGCCATCCCGACTTTTCGCTGTCCTTGATCCACCTCGACGAGGCGGTCGCCGTCGATCAGCACACGCTCAAGCTCAATTTTTCCGGCAAGCAGTCCGCCCGCACGGTGCTCAATGTCGTAGAGTTCCCTATCCTGTCGAAGGCCTTCTACACGGCCAACCCGTTCGACTCCTCGCAACTGAATCCGCCGCTCGGCTCCGGCGCCTACAAGGTTGGTCGCTTCTCGGCCGGCGCGTGGATCGAATACGACCGGGTGGCCGACTATTGGGGCCGCGACCTTCCGGTCAATCGCGGCATGAACAATTTCGACACTATCCGGATCGAGTTCTACCAGAACCGCATGGCCGGCTTCGAAGCGTTCAAAAAAGGCGAAATCACCTATCGCGAGGAATTCACGTCGCGCGTTTGGGCGACCGCCTACGACTTTCCGGCCCTGACCGCTGGCAAGGTGGTCAAGCACGAATTTCCCGCCGAGAAACGGCCGACGATGCAGGGAACCGCCGTCAACCAGCGACGCGAGCAATTTCGCGACGCGCGTGTGCGCCAGGCGATCGCTCTCTGCTTCGATTTTGAATGGACGCGGCGCAACTTCTTCTACGGCTCCTATGAGCGCTCGCAGTCCTGTTTCGAGAAGTCGGACTTTCGCTCAGAAGGACCGCCGTCGTCACAGGAACTGGCTCTGCTGGAGCCGTTGCGCGCACAGCTCCCAGCGGAGGTCTTTGGCGAGGCGGTAAGCCAGCCCCCGTCTGACGGCTCCGGCCGTGACCGCAAGCTGCTTGGCCAGGCAGCGAAGCTTTTGGCCGCGGCCGGCTGGAAAAGGTCGGGCGATTTCGTTGTCAACGACAAGGGCGGCCGGCTTTCGGCCGAGTTTATGGTCGACGACGATACCTTCGTCCAGGTCTATTCGCCCTGGGTCGCCAATATGAAGGCGATCGGCATCGACGCCACGATCCGGCTGGTCGATTCGGCGCAATACCAAGCCAGACAGGCGACATTCGATTTCGATCTGCTGTCGGCCGCTTTCTCGTTCAACGCCACGCCGACTCGCGACGACCTCGAAACCTTCTTCCATTCAAGCACGGCAAAAGTGTCCGGCTCGCGCAATCTGCCGGGCATCGCAGATCCTGCGATCGACAAACTGATCGACGCAGTCGGCGCGGCCAAGGATCGGGAGAGTCTGACCGTTGCGATGCGGGCGCTCGATCGGGCCTTGCGCGCACGGCGCGATTGGATTCCAAGTTGGTTCCTGGCGAATCACCGAAGCGCCTTTTGGGACATGTTCGGCTTTCCCAAGCAGAAGCCCGATTTCGGCTTTCCGGTCGAGGCGCTGTGGTGGTTCGACAAAGGCAAGGCGGCAAAAATTGGCAAAGCCTGAGATATCAGTCCAACGAGGACAGAAAGCCTGATGGGCGCCTATATCCTGCGCCGCATCCTGTTGATGATCCCGACGCTGTTCGGCATCATGGCGATATCCTTCGCCGTCATCCAGTTCGCCCCCGGCGGGCCGGTCGAGCAGGTCATGGCCAGGTTGACCAACCAGGGCGGCAGCGACCGCCTCGGCGGTGGTGGCGGTGGCGACGCAGGCGGCAGCGCCAATTTTGACGCTGCCGCCGACGTCAGCTCGAAATATCGCGGCGCGCAGGGCCTCGATCCGGAATTCATCAAGAAGCTGGAAAAGCAGTTCGGCTTCGACAAGCCGCCGCTCGAGCGCTTCGGCATGATGTTGTGGAACTATATCAGGTTCGATTTCGGCGACAGCTATTTCCGCGACATTTCGGTGCTCGACCTGATCCTCGAAAAAATGCCGGTGTCGATTTCGATCGGCCTGTGGATCACGCTTCTATCCTACCTGATCTCTATCCCGCTCGGCATCCGCAAGGCGGTCAAGGACGGCTCTTCGTTCGACGTCTGGACCAGCGGCGTCGTCATCGTCGGCTATGCCATCCCAGGGTTCCTGTTCGGCATCATGCTGATGGTGCTGTTTGCCGGCGGGTCTTTCTGGGACTGGTTTCCGCTGCGCGGCCTTACCTCGGACAATTGGGATCAGCTGTCCTGGTGGGGCAAGTTCGTCGATTATTTCTGGCACATGACCTTGCCGCTGACGGCGCTGGTGCTGTCGGCCTTCGCCACCACGACGCTGTTGACCAAGAACTCGTTCCTGGAGGAAATCCGCAAGCAGTATGTGGTGACGGCGCGGGCCAAGGGCCTTTCGGAGCGGCAGGTGCTCTACGGCCACGTCTTCCGCAATGCCATGCTGATCGTCATCGCCGGCTTTCCCGGCGCCTTCATCTCGGCCTTTTTCACCGGCTCGCTGCTGATCGAGAACATCTTTTCCCTCGATGGCCTCGGCCTGCTCGGCTTCAGGTCGGTGGTCGAGCGCGACTATCCTGTGGTGTTCGCCAACCTCTACATCTTCTCGCTGCTCGGGCTGTTCGTCGGGTTGCTGTCCGACCTGATCTACACCTGGGTCGATCCGCGCATCGATTTCGAGCGGAGAGACGTCTGATGTCGGATGCTACTGCCCCCGCGGGAGCGACGCCGGAGCGGATCGCGCGGCCCTGGCTGTCGCCGCTCAACAAGCGCCGCCTGCAGAATTTCAAAGCCAACCGGCGCGGCTACTGGTCGCTATGGATATTCCTCGTCCTGTTCGTGCTGTCGCTGTTTGCCGAGTTCATCGCCAACGACAAGCCGATCATCGCTTCCTACAAGGGCGAAATCCTGTTTCCGGTGCTGGTCGCCTATCCCGAGGAAAAGTTCGGCGGCTTCTATGCCGTCACCGACTATCGCGACCCGGTCATCCAGGACGAGATCAACGCCAATGGCTGGATGATCTGGCCGCCGGTGCGGTACTCCTACCAGACCGTCAACAACGCCATTCCTGAAGCAGCTCCCGCCAAGCCGTCCTGGGAGTACGACGCCAAGACGCGATGCAACCAATATCCCCAAGGTCCGGCCGATCCGGCCTGCATCGTCGGCAACTGGAACTGGCTCGGCACCGACGACCAGGCGCGCGACGTGCTGGCGCGCGTCATCTACGGGTTTCGCATCTCGGTGCTGTTCGGCCTGATCCTGACTGCTGGCTCGGCACTGATCGGCGTCGCGGCCGGCGCCGTGCAAGGCTATTTCGGTGGCTGGACGGATCTGCTGTTCCAGCGTTTCATCGAAATCTGGTCGGCGATCCCGGTGCTCTATCTCCTGCTCATCATAGCCGCCATCCTGCCGCCGGGCTTCTTCATCCTGCTCGGCCTGATGCTCCTGTTCTCCTGGGTAGCGCTGGTCGGCGTGGTGCGGGCCGAGTTCCTGCGCGCCCGCAACTTCGAATATGTCAACGCGGCGCGCGCGCTCGGCGTGCCCAACCGCACCATCATGTTCCGGCACCTGTTGCCCAACGCAATGGTGGCGACTTTGACCTTCATGCCCTTCCTGCTCTCAGGGTCGATCTCGACGCTGACTTCGCTCGATTATCTCGGCTTCGGCCTGCCGCCCGGCTCCGCGTCGCTCGGCGAACTGCTCAAGCAGGCGCAGCGAAACCTCAACGCGCCGTGGCTCGGCATTTCGGGCTTCATCGTCATCTCGCTGATGCTGTCGCTGCTGGTCTTCGTCGGTGAGGCGACGCGCGATGCCTTCGATCCGCGCAAGACGTTCAGATGAGCGGAGCCCCCCTGCTCAGCGTACAAGACCTCAGTGTCGCCTTTAGCCAGGGCGATGGCCAGTCGACGGCTGTCGACCACATCTCGTTCGACATCGCCAAGGGCGAGACGGTGGCACTCGTCGGCGAATCCGGCTCCGGCAAGTCGGTGTCTGCGCTGTCGGTGCTGAAGCTGTTGCCCTATCCCAGTGCCAGCCACCCCTCGGGAAAGATACTGTTCCAGGGCGCCGACCTGCTTGCGATGAGCGAGAAGCAGTTGCGGCAGGTGCGTGGCAACAAGATCACCATGATCTTCCAGGAGCCGATGACCTCGCTCAATCCGCTGCACACGATCGAGCAGCAGATCGTCGAGATCCTGAAGCTGCATCAGGGCATGGCCGACCGCCCGGCCAAGGCGCGCACGCTGGCCTTGCTCAACGAGGTCGGCATCCGCGATCCGCAAAAACGCCTCGATGCCTATCCGCACCAGCTGTCCGGCGGTCAGCGTCAGCGCGTCATGATCGCCATGGCGCTGGCCAACGAACCCGAATTGCTGATCGCCGACGAGCCGACGACGGCGCTCGACGTCACCGTGCAGGCGCAGATCCTCGAGCTGCTGGCCGGCTTGAAGAGCCGCAAGGGCATGTCGATGCTGTTCATCACCCACGATCTCGGCATCGTGCGCAAGATTGCCGACCGGGTCTGCGTGATGACCAAGGGCAAGATCGTCGAGACCGGTCCGACCAAGGAGATTTTCGCCAATCCGCAGCATGCCTATACAAAACATCTGCTGGCGGCCGAGCCGAAGGGCAAGCCGCCGGCGGCCAATGCCGCCGCCAAACCAGTGATGACGGGCAAGGACATAAAGGTCTGGTTCCCGATCAAGCAGGGCTTCTTCCGCCGCACCGTCGACAATGTGAAGGCGGTCGACGGCATCGATGTCACCGTGCGGGCCGGCCAGACGCTCGGCGTGGTCGGCGAATCGGGGTCAGGCAAGACGACGCTCGGCCTGGCGCTGGCGCGCATGATCTCCTCGACCGGAGCCATCCAGTTCAACGGGCGCGACATCAACCAGCTCACCTTCAACGCCATGCGGCCGCTCAGGCGCGAGTTGCAGATCGTCTTCCAGGATCCATTCGGCTCGCTCAGCCCGCGCATGTCGATCGCCGAGATCATCGAGGAAGGCCTGAAGATCCACGAGCCGAAGCTGTCGCCCGACCAGCGCGACGACAAGGTGGCGGCCGTGCTGAAGGAGGTCGGCCTCGATCCGGCGACGCGCAACCGCTATCCGCACGAATTCTCCGGCGGCCAGCGCCAGCGCGTCGCCATCGCGCGCGCCATGGTGCTCAACCCGCGCTTCGTCATGCTGGACGAACCGACATCGGCGCTCGACATGAGCGTACAGGCACAGGTCGTCGACCTGTTGCGCAGCCTGCAGGCCAAGCACGACCTCGCCTATCTTTTCATCAGCCACGATTTGAAGGTTATCCGCGCGCTCGCCAACGACGTCATCGTCATGCGCAATGGCAGGATCGTCGAAGCCGGCCCTTCCCGGCAGATTTTTGAAAATCCGCAAACCGACTATACTCGGGCGCTGATCTCGGCCGCCTTCAAGATAGAAACGGCGCCGGTCGGCATCGTCAGCGAGTAATTTGCGTGCAGAGGGACTAAAAGATCGCAATGGAAAAAGGCCGCATCCTGCTTGCCGTCACCGGCTTCAATCCGCAGCGCTGGCGCGAACTCCTGTCGGCCGAACGCGAGGTGGTGCTGGAACCGGACGGCGCCAGCGATCCTTCGATCACCTATGCGGTGGTGTGGAAGCAGAAGCCGAACCTGCTGGCGTCGCTGCCCAATCTGCGCGCCATCTTCTCGATCGGAGCGGGTGTCGACCATATCTTCGCCGACCCCGGGCTGCCCGATGTTCCGATCGTCAAGGTCGTCGCCGGCAACCTCACCCAGTACATGACCGAATACGTCGTCTGGCGGGTTCTCGACCATCACCGCCAAGGCCTGCTCTACCGGTCGCAGCAGTCGAAGAAGATCTGGCACGAGCCGCAGCAAAGGCCGGCCGGCGACATTTCCGTCGGCATCATGGGCCTCGGCAGCCTCGGCCGCGCGGCGGCCTCGGTGCTGCTATCGCTCGGCTTTGCCGTGAACGGCTGGTCGCGCAGCGACAAGGCTATGGAAGGCGTGGCGACCTATTCCGGCGAGGCCGGATTGATCCCCTTCCTCAAGGCAACCGACATCCTTGTCGTACTTTTGCCGCTGACGCCGGACACCAAGGGCATTATCAACTACGGCGTGCTGAAGGAATTGCGCAAGCGCAACGGCCTCGGCGGCTCGGTGCTGATCAACGCCGGGCGCGGCCGCCTGCAAAAGGACGCCGACATTTTACGGGCGCTGGATGACGGCACGCTGAAGGAGGCGAGCCTTGACGTGTTCGAGGTCGAGCCGCTGCCGAAGACCAGTCCGATGTGGGGACATCCAAAAGTGTTCGTCACGCCGCACGCGGCGGCGACTTCCGACCCCGTCCATCTGGCGCCGATCATGCTGCGCCAAATGGACGCCTTCGAGCGCGGCGAAAAGCTCGACAATCTGGTGGACCGCAAGGCCGGGTATTAGCCAGGTAACGCCAATTTCTTCTGCTTGTCCGGTTGGCCGCACTGGCGGCGATTGATCGACCGGTTCATGGCATCGATCTCGCCGCTCGCCTGGTCGGTGTCGCGCCTGGCCTTGGAGCGCATGTCCGGCGTGAACGGGCCGAAGCCCATCGCCGGGTTGGAGAATGTCGGCTTGGCCGTCGTCGGAAGTTTGTATTGCTGCGCCAACCCGTTGCGCTGTGCCAGCAACTGATCGCACGGCACGCTGTCATACTGCAGGGACGACTGGATGTTGGCGTCCTGGCGTTCCGACATCGAGGTGCCGCCAACGCAGCCTGCGGTCAGCACGCAAGATGCCAAGATCATCATGTTCCAGCGCATCGAGATGCTCCTCCTGATATCGCGCCTGATCCGTCCAGATCGCAAATATCAGTCGCGCATGCAAATCGGACTTTTTTCGCAGCACGGATATTCGTGAGACCGGCGAGACAGTATCCTCAAGCGGCCGGCAACTTGCCCGCCACAACGACCAGCCCGTTGACGGGTTCGCGCCGGTCTTGCCTGATCACGGTCGTTTCCAGCGACAGGACCGAAAATCCGTTGGTGGCCAGGACGTCCCGCACATAGCGTTCCGCATGCGCGTAGCGGCGCGACGGCTGCAAGACAAAATCGCCATTGCCGGCCAGCTCCTCGACGGAAAACGCAAACAGGCCGTCCTTGGCCAACAAGCCGGCAATCGTCCTCACCACGCCGTCGAGCGCACCGACATAGATGAAGACATCGGCGACAGTCACCAGATCGGCCGTCGGGCCGGCATGGACAAAATCCCGCAGATCGGCCTTGCCCAGGACATCGTAGACGCCCTTCGTCCGCGCCTTTCTCAGCATCCTGCCCGAAATGTCGTAACCCTCGAGCCGATCGACGATCGGCCGCAGCCTCTGCCCCATCAAGCCGGTGCCGCAGCCGAGATCGAGCGCCAGTGGGAAGCGGCCCGGCCTCGCCGTTCGAATGGCCTGGTCGAGCGCCTCAGGCAGCCGGTAGCCCAGTTTGTCGACCAGCGATTCATCGAAGCTGTCGGCATAGTGGTCGAACAAAGTCTCGACGAAGGCGCTGGGCAGCGCGTCGACCGCCGGCGCCTTGCCGATCAATTGCAGGTTCAGGGCAGCGCCTTGTCGATCCGATGGATCGAGTTGCAGCGACATCGTCCAGGCCCGTGCTGCCAGATCCGGCGCGCCCGCCGCCTGCTGGATTTCGCCGAGGCGAAACCAGCCCATCGCCCATTGCGGTGTCATTTCCAGCGCGCCGAGCAGCAATTCAGCCGCTGCCGCGTGAGCGCCATCCGCATGGAGCATCTCGGCATATTCGGCACGGCGATCGGCGTTCAAGTCGCCGGACGAGGCCTGAAGCGGTTTCATGGCGGTGGGTCCTGTCGGCGGATCGAGCCAGCGGTGCTGTATGCGGGAGTCAGCAGTCACTTACAACAGGCTTCCCGCGGCGGAATTATATCCTATCTTGCGACCATGCGCGCCAGCGACTTGCTTCATCCCCGGCCGGAGGGCCTTTATTGCCCACCAGGCGATTTCTTCATCGACCCGGTGCGGCCGGTCAACCGGGCGTTGATCACGCATGGCCATTCCGACCACGCGCGTTCCGGCCACCGCTCGGTGCTGGCGACGCAGCAGACGCTCGACATCATGGGGCTGCGCTATGGCGAGGATTTTGCGGGAACGACGCAAGCAGCCCGGCTCGGCGAGACGATCGTCCTCGACGGCGTCAGCGTCAGCTTCCATCCGGCGGGCCATGTGCTGGGCTCGGCGCAGATATCAGTTGAGCATCAGGGCACGCGCATCGTCGCCTCCGGCGACTACAAGCGGCAGAGGGACGCCACCTGCGCGCCATTCGAGCCGATCCGGTGCGATGTGTTCATCACCGAAGCGACCTTCGGCCTGCCGGTATTCCGTCATCCACCCGACACCGAGGAGATCGCTCGCCTGCTGAAATCGGCGGCACAGTTTCCCGAACGCTCGCATCTGGTCGGCGCCTATGCGCTCGGAAAAGCGCAGAGGGTGATGCGGCTGTTGCGCGCCGCCGGCTACGACCGGCCGCTCTACATCCACGGCGCACTGGCCAAACTGAGCGAATACTACCAGAGCCAGGGCATCGACCTTGGGCAGCTGGAGCCGGCAACCGTAGAAAGCGGCGGCAGGGATGATTTCGCCAGCGCCATCGTCGTCGGCCCGCCATCGGCCTTCGCAGACCGCTGGGCAAGGCGCTTTCCCGATCCGATCTCGTGCTTTGCCTCAGGCTGGATGCGCATCCGCCAGCGCGCCAAGCAAGGCGGCGTCGAACTGCCGCTTATCATCTCGGACCATGCCGACTGGGACGAACTGACCGCCACCATCAAGCAGACCGGAGCCGAGGAAATCTGGGTGACGCATGGCCGCGAGGAGGCGCTGGTACGCTGGTGCGAACTCGAAGGCATCGCGGCGCGGCCACTGCACCTGGTGGGGTACGAGGACGAGGGCGATTGATGGCATGAACCGCTTCGCCGAACTTCTCGATCGCCTGGTGCTGACGCCGTCGCGCAACGGCAAGCTGACCTTGCTGACCGACTATTTCCGCACCGTGGAGGATCCCGATCGCGGTTTGGCGCTGGCCGCCATCACCGGCGATCTCCACATCGCGGCGGTCAAGCCGGCGATGCTGCGCACGCTGGTCACCGAGCGCATGGATCCGGTGCTGTTCGGCTATTCCTACGACTATGTCGGCGATCTTGCCGAAACGGTGTCGCTGGTCTGGCCGCAAACGCCCGGAAACATCCCGAACCGCGAGCCGACGCTGAGCGAGGTCGTCGCCAAACTGCAGGCGGCAAGCCGTTCCGACGGACCGAAGGTGCTGGCGGGGCTGCTCGATAGCGCCGGCATCTCGGCCCGCTTTGCCATCATCAAGCTGGTCACCGGCGGCCTGCGCATCGGCGTGTCGGCGCGGCTGGCCAAGCAGGCGCTGGCGGATTTCGGCAAGGTCGATGTCACCGAGATCGAAGAGCTTTGGCACGGGCTGTCGCCGCCCTACACAGCACTGTTCGCATGGCTGGAAGGCAAGGCCGAAAAGCCCCGGAGCACGGCGATGGCGTTGTTTCGCCCGGTAATGCTGTCGAACCCGGTGGGTGACGGCGATCTCGAAAAGCTCGATCCGGCGGATTATGCGGCCGAGTGGAAATGGGACGGCATCCGTGTTCAGGCGGTGGCCGAAGGCGGCATCCGCCGGCTCTATTCGCGCACCGGAGACGATGTTTCAGGTGCCTTTCCCGACCTTGCCGATGCCATGCTTTTTTCCGCGACGCTGGACGGCGAGCTGTTGGTCGGCAATCCCCGAGAGGCGACAGGGACATTCTCGGATCTGCAGCAGCGGCTGAACCGCAAGACGGTTACCGCTAAGATGCAGCAGCAGTACCCGGCCTTCATGCGCTGCTATGATGTGCTGCAGATCGGCGACGAGGATTTGCGCGCGCTACCGTTTCGCGAGCGCCGCGGCCGCCTCGAAATCTTCGTGAAGACGCTCGACCCAAGCCGGTTCGATCTGTCGCCGTTCGTCGAATTCTCGGACTGGCATGCGCTGGAAGAACTGCGGCGGGTACCGCTGCATCCAATCATCGAAGGTGTCATGCTGAAGCGCTGGGACTCAGCCTATGTCGCTGGCCGGCCGAAAGGCCCTTGGTTCAAGTGGAAGCGCGATCCGCACACCGTGGACGCGGTGCTGATGTATGCGCAACGCGGTCATGGCAAGCGGTCGAGCTTCTACTCGGATTATACGTTCGGTGTCTGGTCCGGTCCCGAAGGCGAGGAGGAGCTGGTGCCGGTCGGCAAGGCCTATTTCGGCTTCACCGACGAGGAGCTGAGGCAGATCGACAAATATGTCCGCGACAACACGGTCGAGCGTTTCGGCCCGGTGCGCTCGGTGCGGGCCGACCGCGACAACGGCCTTGTGCTGGAAGTCGCCTTCGAGGGGCTCAACCGCTCGACCCGGCACAAATCCGGCGTCGCCATGCGCTTTCCTCGCGTATCACGGCTGCGCTGGGACAAGCCGGCCAACGAGGCCGATCGCATCGAGACACTGCAGGCGCTGCTCGATCGCTAACCGGCCTTTTCAGCGCCTGATGCTTTACGGCTCGACCGAAACACGGATTTCGTAGATGTCGGCGGCCTTGCCCTGCTTGTCGAAGTCGGAATTGATGGCGATGGTGCCCGCAGAACCGGGACGCTTGTCGGGAAATTTCACGTCGAACAGATATTCGTTCTGCTGCTGGCCGACCGCATAGCGCTTGCGCCCGCAATCGCCCAGTTCGCCGAAATTGCAGTCGACGGAAACTTGCGTCTCCTTGCCTTCCTCGGAGCGGGCAATGATGTCGAACACGGCATGTTTGCCGGCGAGCTTCTCCAGCACGCCTTGCCCGACATCGAAGCTGATCGCCGAACCGGACGCTCCAGAGCGTATGCGCAGGAACGAGCCGGTATCGTCCTTCATCACCTCGGCCTTGGCGTCCGACGGGGCGCTGACATGCGACGCGTCGGTCGGCGAAAACACGTTGATCCAGTCGTGTGCCTGATCCGCGGCACCGGGCTTTGCCGGTCCGCCGGGCGGCGTGAAATCGTCGTCGTTGACGGTCGGCGGCGCTTGCGGCGGGGAGGTATCAAGCTGCGCCTGTGTCTTGAAGACGCCGGTCTGTACGGCGAAGAACAGGCCGATGCCAGCAGCGGCAAGCAGCGTCACGGTCAGGAAGATGGCGGTCAGCGGCAGGCGACGCCCTCGAATGCGCCGTTCATCGCGATCGGGCGTCACTTCCGCGGCGGCACCGGCCGGGGCCGGAGCCGCCATGTCGATGGACGGGGCGTCGGGAAGGGCAGCGTCCGGCATGATATCGGGAACGACGGGCAGTACGCGCGAGCGCGGCGCATCCGACGCAGGTTCCGCGGGCCCATCGACGACGACAGCGGGAGACGGTGACTGTTGGCCGGTTTCGACCGCAGGCGCAGAGTCCGTACCAAGCTCGACGGCCGGCGCGTCGCCCTGCGGGCCGACATCCGGCACCGCCGGCAGGAACTCGGATTCGATTTCGGTGATTTTCGCCTGGATTGCCTTCCGGCGCTTGATGGCAAGTTCCACGGTCACGTCCGGATTGGCCTTTAGCGCGCGATCGAGCGCGGAAAAAGCCGCACGATAGACCCTTTCGCGGAATGCGCGGTCCGCGGCATTGCCTTTCTCCAAGGCATTCCGGATCGCTTTTTCGATCGCGTCCAAGCGGGTCCCTCTGTCCGTTCGCCAACCTTGCCGTGATCGTTAGCCGCAGGCGGCCAATCAATCAACGGGCGAACGGCGCATTCTGCCTTGGAGAGGTGTGCAAAGTCCATTGCGGCGCTGTTCCGGCAACGAAATCAGCATGTTTCATCGATTTGCGCGCGCCGGAGGCGCGCAGCGACCGATTTGCGAACAACGCGGCGGTGGGCTTTCGGCGACGGCATGACACGCTCGCATGAATCGCCAAGTCGCATCTTGAATTCGCGGCCGGTTGCGTCTATCAACCCCCGCATCTTGGAGGCTTTGGCCTCCCGGGCCGCTTTAGCTCAGTTGGTAGAGCACCGCATTCGTAATGCGGGGGTCGCGTGTTCGAGTCACGCAAGCGGCACCATTCCCCAAAAGACCCGTCGATGGCGCCCATTGGGGCTAAGGCTTTTGCGTCCGGCCTATCATTTCTTTGGTGATTGTGTCCCTGAATGCTTGCCGGACGGGATTGGCATCCGCTGATGGTCCGACAGCATCTTGGAAAGGTGGAGGCCTCGCCTCGGGATCGAACCGAGGCTTCAGAGATTTGCCGTCTCCAGCGTAGCCGCTCCGCCACGAGGCCATCACCATCCAAGTAGCGGTCAAATGTTTACGGAAAGGTTAAGACCGAGCAGATCGATCGAACCACCGCGAACCATACCGACCAGAACGGTCGGCGACCCTCTCGACCTCACCGAAACTCACCCGCGATGCATCGCCTTCGCACCTGTTCGTACTCACGACCTCCTGGCCGTCATCGGCGCTGCTGGCGCAAAGGAATGCGGCGCCGGCGAAACACATCTGCCATTGTCGAGGCCCTGGTTTGGTGTGAAACTCGTGGCCTCAGCATGGGAGGTCAAAATGCCCAATACTTTCAAGACTGGAGACGTCGTCAGGCTGAAATCCGGGGGCCCCAGGATGACGGTGAGCGATGGCGCTGCCTCGGGCATGTATCTGTGCCACTGGTTCAATCGCGAGGGCGAAGTGTGGACCCCGCAACATGCCGGGTTCAAGCCTGAGCAACTGATTGCGGTCGAGCAGTCGGACTAGCGGCCAGGCTTGCGCAGCATGCCGGAGGTGTTGGCCGACGCCTTTGGCGAAGATGCGCTCGCCCGTGTCACCGCGATCCGAAGGGCGGCCGGCATCTGTGGACGCCTGCAAGCTATTTCAACTGACTGGATCCGGCCCCAGCGTCGCCACCGTCTTCAACGCACCGTCGAGCATGTCGCCCTTCTCGTCCTTCAGCGCCATCTCGCGCAAGCGACGGATCCAATCGGCGGCGTCCGCTCGGTCCTTGAGCAGATCGAGCGCCGACAGCACGCGGTCGAATTTCGACTGGGCGCGGACATGGGTGTCGCTGTAGCCCTTGATCAGCCGTCGGCAGTTGAGGATCTCGACGGCCAGCGCGTAATCCCGGGGCACATGGTCGAGCGCCAGCGCGTACCAGCGATCGAGATGCGCCATCTCGACCTTGTGTCGCAGCAGGCGGCGGCGCCAGCGGCGCAGGCCGCCGATGAACCACAAAGCGGCAAAGCCGGCGAAACTGTCGGTGCGGATGCGGCGGCCATGGTTGATGCGGCGGTCGAGAAAGGCGGCGAGCTTCGGCCGGTTCTCGATATAGCTGCCCAATCCCGCCGGCAACGTGCCGCAGAACTCCTCGATGCGCGGGTGGAAATATTCGGTCACCTGCAGGATCGAGCCGTCCTTGACGCCGACCTCGTGGCGCACGCGCCTGTCGCGCGTCGAGCGTGTCTTCAGATCGGCGACGCGGATCATGTCGTCGTAACACAGCGCATTGGCCAGATGCTTCGCGGCAGCGATGGACAAGCCATATCCGCGATCCGGCTCGTCCAGCGCGACCGCCTTGTCCAGCCGGTCGAGATACTCGCGCCCGAAGGCGATGTCCTGATAGTCGACGACCTTTCTCAGGCCCCTGAACGCCATGTCGTGCACCGCCAGCGGCATCGGATCGATTCGTGCAGCCAAGGCCTGCCAGCCTTGCAGCAGGTTTTGCGGGCCACTCACATGCCCTGTGCCCAAGGCGGATTCGACGATGGCTGGCTCTGCCGGCTTAGGCGCTGGAACTGCCGTGCCACGCGCGCGATCAAACGCAGCGCCGAAGGCGGCGAGGCTGGCCTTGACGCCACGGCCGCCAGCGCCGATCGCCTGCTCATAACTTTCGCGCGTGAACGGCAGCGCATCGGATCCAGCCAGGGCGCCGAGCAGGCTGGCCGAAATCATCGAGCCATTGTCGGCGGCGATCTTTTCCATGTCGAAAGCGATGAAGCGCTTCGAGGCGGCTTCCGCCGTCGCATGCACTTTGGAGGACGAGGCGCGGCCATCGCCCGGTTCGATCTTTTCCGACACGGCAGCGATGCGGTGCGACGAGGCGATCAGCGTGGTGCGCTCGGGCGTGACGAAGCCGCGGATGATGGCGCGGCCGGCTTCCATCAGTTCCGCCGCGATCAGGATGTCGACGTCACCTTGCGAGGGCGACAGCGCGAAGACCGGCAGCCGGCCGGTGTCGCGGGCCATCTCGACATAGTAGATGGTGGCGCCGGTGCGCTGGGCGACGCCGGCGACCGAGGTCGATTGCGCGACGTAGCCGTTGCGCTCCGCGACATCGGTGATCCAGTCGGCCAGCACGCCGCCGCCCTGGCCACCGACCGCCAGCACGGCAAGCTTGATGACACGCTCGCCGTCCTGGGCGCCGGGCCGGGCGCGAAATGGCGGGACAGCGTCAAGCATCGGCGAAGGTCAGGCGCCGGCTTTCGCGGCGGCGCTGCAAAAGGGTGATGGTGGCGCGGCGCGCGGCTTCCAGGAAACGGTCCCAGCGGCTCGGATTGTGCACGACATCGGCGCGGTAGAAGGACGGGCAGAGCACCGCCGCATCGGCGACCTCGCCGCAATTGCCGCAGCCGACGCAACTCTGGTCGATATGCGCCACCGGATCATCACGCAGCGGATCGTCGAGGGACTTCACAGACAGCGACGGACAGCCCGACAGCCGCATGCAGGCATGGTCGCCGGTGCAGATGTCCTCGTCGACGCCGAACTTCGGCTTGACGACGCGCGTCCTCCCCTTGATTGCCTTGTCGACCAGCGGCTTTTCGCGGCGCTGGCGGTTGAGCATGCATTCGGACGAGGCGACGATGACCTTCGGCCCCTTCTCGTCCGTCGTCAGCGCCTCGCGCAACGTGTCCTGCATCTTGGTCACGTCATAGGTGCGGTCGACATGGCGTAGCCATTTGACGCCCATGCCCTTCACCGCCTCGGTGATCGGATGCTTCGTCGACTTGGTCTTGTTGCCGGCGCGGGATGACAGGATGTCCTGCCCGCCAGTCGCGGCGGAGTAAAAATTGTCGACGATGACGATGACGCCATCATTCTTGTTGAACACCGCATTGCCGATCGAGGAGGTCAGGCCGTTGTGCCAGAAGCCGCCATCGCCGACGAAGGAGATCGAGCGGCGCTTGGCGTCGGGCGAATTGAACGCCGAAGCCGAGGCTGGCCCTAGCCCATAGCCCATTGTGGTGGCGCCGAGCTCGAAAGGCGGCATGATCGAAAACAGATGGCAACCGATGTCGGAGGCGATGTGGTGCTTGCCGAGTTCCTGCTCGACCAGCTTGGTCGCGGCAAAAATCGGCCGCTCCGGGCAGCCGATGCAGAAACCGGGCGGTCGTCCTGGAACGACATTGATCAGGCCGGCTGTATCGACGCCGTCGCCGACCTTGTTGGGGGCGCGTACCTCGCCCGGCAGCAGATGCGGCGCCTCGGCGCGCAGGAAGGCGCCGATGCCGTCGAGCATGACCTGGCCGGTGTATTCGCCGGCCATCGGCAGATGCTCCTTGCCGACCAGCCTGGTGCCTCGCCCGGCCTTGTGCAGCATCGCGGCGAAGGCCTGTTCGATGTAATTGGGCTGGCCCTCCTCGACGACCAGCACCGACTGCTTGCCTTCGCAAAAGGACAGGAATTCGTCGTCGATCAAAGGGTAGACGGCGTTGAGCACGTAGAGCGGCACATCGGTGTCGCCATAGGTGTCGGCAAGGCCGAGACGTTGCAACGCGCGAATGACCGAATTGTACATGCCGCCCTGCATGACGATGCCGACCGAACCATGATCGGACCCGAAGAATTCGTTGATCCTATTCTTGGCGATGAAATCCACCGCCGCCGGCCAGCGCTTCTGCACCTTCTCCTTCTCATGCAGGAAGGAAGCGGGCGGCAGCACGATGCGGCCGGTGTCTCGACGCGGTGCGTCGAGCGCATCGGCGACCGTCATCGGCGGCCGCTTGTTGTCCTTGGCGATGAAATGGCCATGGACATGGCAGCAGCGGATCCGGACCTGCAGCATGACCGGCGTGTTGGAAATCTCGGACAGCTCGAAGCCGTCCTCCACCGCCTTGACGATCGACGGCAGATTGGGGCGCGGATCGAGCAGCCAGACCTGGCTCTTCATAGCGAAGGCATGGCTGCGCTCCTGCATGATCGAGGAGCCCTCGCCGTAATCCTCGCCGACGATGATCAGCGCGCCGCCAGTGACTCCGCCGGAGGCGAGATTGGCGAGCGCATCGGAGGCGACATTGGTGCCGACCGTCGACTTGAAGGTCGCAGCGCCACGGATCGGGTAGTGCACCGAGGCGGCCAGCATGGCGGTGGCGGTGGCTTCCGAGGCACTAGCCTCGAAATGCACGCCGAGCTCGCCCAGAATGTCCTGTGCGTCGGCCAGCACGTCCATCAGGTGACTGATCGGCGCGCCCTGGTAGCCGCCGACATAGCCGACGCCGCATTGCAGCAGCGCCTTGGTGATGGCGAGGATGCCTTCGCCGGCAAATTCCTCGCCGGCGCTGAGCCGAAGCTTCTCGACTTCCTTGGCAAAAGACCGTTCGGCCATTTTTTCAATCCTTCCGTTGCCGCCCGAGGCCGGCGGCATAGGTCTAGATGTCGTGCTTGCGAATGTTCTTCAGCATCTTCTGCAGCGTCGCAATCAGCGCAGCGTATTCGGCATCGTCGACGTCGTCGAACATCGCCTCGAATGCGTCATGCATGGCCGGCCAGGCGCGGGTGAACTCGGCGCGGCCCTCATCGGTCAGAAACACGTGGCGGATGCGGCTGTCGGTGACGCCCTGCTCGCGCCGCACCAGGCCTTGGCCCTCAAGCGAGTCGAGCGTCCGGCTCAAGGTCGACTGCTCGATGACGGTATAGACCGAGAGGTCGTTGACAGTGATGCCGTCCGCGACCGACAGCACGGCGAGCGTGCGGACCTGCGGAATGGTCAGCCCCTGCTTGCGGAAATCGTCGCGCAGGGTGGCATTGTAGCGGCCCATGATGCGGTTCATCAGATAGGGCGCGAATTGCTGCAGGCCGATCTGGCCCAGGGTCGAGATGCGCTGGCGCTTTTGCGCAACCTTCTCTTCCATCACAGCCTCCCCGCCAGGAGAAAACCGGAGCCGCCGCCGAGGCCCGCGCCCGGATGGGTCGAGGCGCCGATATGGTAGAGATTCTTGATGCCGGTCTGATGGTTGCGGCTGGTCTTGAACGGCCGCCACAGGAACGACTGGTCGATGGTCGAGGAGCCGCCATAGGGGTCGCCGCCGACCAGATTGATGTTCATCGCTTCGAGGTCTGCGGGCGAATAGGCGCGGCGCGCGATGACACTGGCCTTGAAGCCGTCGATATGGTTGGCAAGGATCGCTTCTGCACGGTCGGCATAGGCTTCCCGCAGCGCGTCGGTCCACTGCCCGTCGGCGGGTGCCTGCAGCTCGCCGGCGGCGTCGCCCTTGATGTGGCGGGGCGCCTCGGGCAGTTGCAGCCACAGGATCGCCTTGCCCTCCGGGCAGCGTGACGGGTCGAGCGCATGCGGCTGGCCGACACAGATGGTCGGCACCTCTGGCAGCATGCCGCGCGCCGCCTCGCTGCAGGCTTTCGACACGCCATCCAGTCCCGGCGTCAGGTGCAGCAGCGCCACCTTGTCCAGGCCTTCGCCGCGCCATGCCGGCGGCTTGTCCAGAGCGTAATGGATCTGGAAATTGCCTTTGCCGTAACGATATCTCTGCGTTGCCTCGACATCAGCTTTGGGCGCATCCGCACCGAGCAGCCGGCCATAGAGCTGCGTCGGCGTGACCGAGCAGATGACGCTCTTCTTGGCATGGACGGTTTCGCCCGAGGCCAGCCGCACGCCGGTGGCGCGACCCCCGGCCAGGATGATGGAGTCAACGTCCGCTTCGGTGGAGATGACGCCGCCGCGTTCGGCAATGAGCGCCTCGAAGGCCGACAGCAGGTTCTTCGCCCCGCCCTTGACGATCGGCGCTCCCGCCGCTTCCAGCGCGAAGGCAATGACCTTGGCGATCTGGCCGGAGAACGCATCCTCGGGCCCGAGACCCGCATGCAGCACCCAGGGTGCCCACAGTGCGTGGATGGTTTCGGACTTGTAGGTGCTTTCCAGCCAGCTCCGTGCCGGCACAAGCGCCTCGCCTAGAAAGGCGGCAAGGCCGCGTGGGCCACGCCGCCAGGCATCGCCAGCCAGCAGCTTCGCGGTCGGATAGGACCACAGGCTGCCGCCAAGCAGGCCGAACAGCAGGCCGGCATTGCGCTCGATGCCGCCGACATCCTCCGCGTGCCGGTCGCCGTCGCCTGCCGCGATCGCATTGAGCGCGGCGACATTGGCGGCGCGATCGGTGCTGAGCACGGCATGGCTGCCGTCCGGCCGCAGCACACCGGTTGGCGTGCCGGTATGGCAGAACTCCAGACCATGCCGCGCAAGGTCGGCGCCGAGTGCCGCAAAGGCCGGCGAGGTGATGAACAGCACGAAGGTCGTCGCCATCACATCATGGATGAAGCCGGGCGCGGTGATCTCCTCTGTGCGTATGCAGCCGCCAATGCGGTCATTGCGCTCCAGCACGAGCACCTTGGCACCCTTGCCGCCAAGCATCGCCGCGCAGACCAGCGCGTTGATGCCGCTGCCGACGATGATGTGATCGGGCGCCTTCATCGACACTTGCTCTCCATCTCCGGGAGATGCGATTCAATCGAACGAGGTCGCGTTCCTTCGCGCCCCCCTCTGTCCTGCCGGACATCTCCCCCTCTTGGGGGGAGATCGGCTGTCACAACTGCTTTCGCCAATCTGTAACGCTGCAGGAACGAACGGGGTGCCGAAGCTGCCAATCTCCCCCCTTGAGGGGGAGATGTCCGGCAGGACAGAGGGGGGCGCCGTAGAGCGCTAGCGCTGCACGGTTGCCACACCACCAACCCGGTTTCGCCTACACACATGATCTTCTCCCGAAGACCCAATCTCACCTATTGCTTCGAAACCAGCGCCAGCGCGCGGATCGGGCTGCCGGTGCCGTGTTCGATCTTGAGCGGTGCGGCGATCAGGATGGCGCCCTTCGGCGGCAGCTGGTCGAGGTTGCAAAGGCTGGCGAGGCCGTAGCGGTTGGCCTTGTGCATCAGCGTGTGCGCCGGGAATGGCGGCTCCATTCCCCCTGCCTTGCCGGCATCGGTGCCGATCGTCTCTGAGCCCCAGCCCTTGATGTTCTTGCTGATCAGGAACTGGATGGCTTCGGCTGTCGGGCCAGGCGTATGCGGGCCGGTCTCGTTGGCGTTGAGGAACTCGGCTTCCGAGCCGTTGCGCTTGTACCAGTCGGTGCGCATCACCACCCATTCGCCGGCATTGATGGCGCCATGCCTGGCTTCCCAGGCCTTGATGTGGTCGACGGTGAGCAGGAAATCAGGGTCGGCGGCGGCTTCCTTCGAACAGTCGATGACATTGACCGGGCCGACGAAATTCTGCGCCGGAATGGTGTCGGTGGCGCCGTCGGCATAGTCCTTGCCGGAAATCCAGTGCTGCGGCGCATCGAAATGCGTGCCCGAATGCTCGCCGAGCTTCAGCCAGTTCCAGGCCCACCACGGGCCTTTCTTGTCATAGCGGGAGATCGAGTGGATCTCGATCTTGGGTGTGTCGACGGCGAGTTCCGGCGGCAGCTTGATCAGCGGCGTGTCGGGTCCGAGCGGCGCCGTCAGGTCGACCACCTTGATGGCGCCTGAAAGAAGCTGGCCGGCGACTTCGCCGAGGAGTTTTTGGGTGTCCATGGTCTCTGTTCCCTCTTTCATGTGATGATCAAGGCTCGTCTCGGCCCTTAATATCCTACTAGACGAAAACATATGCATCTGCAATTATCTTTAAGCATAAAGGAAATGGGACCGGGGCGTGAGCGAATTTGACGCCATCTTTGTCGGGGCCGGCCACAACACTCTGGCATGCGCCGCGCATCTGGCGCTCAAAGGCTGGAAAACCGGGATTTTCGAGCGCAGTGCAACAATCGGCGGCGCCGTCCAGACCCGCGAATTCACCCTTCCCGGCTTCCGCCACGACTTCGGCGCAATGAACCTGAGCCTGTTTGCCGGCTCGGCCTTTCACCGGAAATATGCAAATGAATTGAAAGTACAGGGGCTCGAGTTCGCCCCGGTCGCCGATTGTTTCGCCAGTGCCTTTCCGGACAGTCGCTGGTTCGGCGTCAGCAACGATCTGGAAAAGACCACCGCGCGCATGGCCGCCTTCTCCGCCACTGACGCCGCAACATGGCGCAGACTGGTTGCCGCGTTTCCGTCGGAGGCCGAGCATCTGTTCCGGCTGCTGGGCTCGCCGATGAGCGCCCGCGCGCTGGCGGGTACCGCGTGGAACCTGTGGCGCAAGAAGGGCATGTCCGGGGCGCTCGATACCGGGCGCCTGCTGCTGTCCTCACCGCGCGCCTGGCTGGAGGCGACCTTCGAATCGCCTCATATCAGGGCAACGCTCGCCACCTGGGGCATGCATCTCGACTTTGCTCCCGACATCGCCGGCGGTGCCGTGTTCCCCTATCTGGAATCGATGGCCAACCAGAGCTTTGGCATGGTGCTGGGCAAGGGCGGCGCCGACACCATCATCCGGGCATTGTCGGGCATCGTCACATCAGCCGGCGGCAAGATCGTGACTGGCGCCGAAGTGGCCGAGATCACGGTTTCCGCCGGCAGGGCGACCGGTGTGAGGCTCGCTTCCGGTGAGACTCACACCGCCACCAAGGCTGTGATCGCCGGCGTCGCGCCGAAGGCGCTGACTGGCAAGCTGTTGCCCAATGGTTCGGGCGACGCTGGTTTCGACACGGCGATGCAGAAATTCCGCCATGCGCCGGGTACAATGATGATCCATCTGGCGCTGGACAATTTGCCGGACTGGCGCGCCGGACCCGAGCTTCGGCAATTCGCCTATGTGCACCTGTCACCGTCGCTCGACGCCATGTCGCGCACCTATCAACAAGCGATGGCGGGCATGTTGCCGGACGAGCCGGTGCTGGTTGTCGGCCAGCCGACCGCGATCGATCCGTCGCGGGCGCCTGAGGGCAAACATGTGCTGTGGGTGCAGGTGCGCATGCTGCCCGCCGAAATCACAGGCGATGCCGCCGGCAAGGTCACGCCGGCGCATTGGGACCAGGTCAAGGAGGTCTACGCCGAGCGCGTCCTCGACATGATCGAGACCTACGCGCCTGGCTTGCGAAACAAGATCCTCGGCCGCGCCGTCTTCTCGCCCATCGATCTCGAGCGTGAAAACCCGAACCTCGTCGGCGGCGACCAGGTTTGCGGCAGCCATCATCTGGCGCAGAACTTTTTGTACCGCCCGGCGCGCGGCTACGCCGGCTGGAACACGCCGGTGGCGCATCTGCATCTGACTGGTGCCGCGACATGGCCTGGTGCCGGCACCGGTGCGGCCTCGGGCTACATGCTCGCGCAACAGCTTGGCGGGAGGTAGGAGCCGAAGATTTCACACAGGCGAAGGAGGCAAGGCGCTGCTGCCCAAGGAGCCTGAGCCAATGAACTGACGACGCCGCGCGACGAAAACAGAAAACCAACAAGGGGAACGACCATGACAATCAACAGACGTGAATTGCTGGGATACAGTGCCGTGGCACTCGGGGTCGCCGCCGTCGGCCTGCCGCAGATCGCCAAGGCGGCCGGTGAACTGACCATCGCCTATAACGTCAACCTGCCATCCTGGGATCCGACCACCGGCCCCTCGGCCGTCAACCCGACGATCCAGGGCCTCTACCAGTCGGTGTTCGACCAGTTCATCCCGCAGAAGCCAGACCTGTCCTTCGCGCCGGGACTGCTCACCGAATGGGGCTGGAACGACGACCGCACCAAGATCATGATGACGGTGCGCGAAGGCGTGACCTGGCACGACGGCTCGCCGTTCACGGCGGAAGACGTGGTCTGGTCGCTGCAGCGGGCGGGTGACGAGAAGATCGGCAACCCGATCCAGTTCGTGTGGAAGAACGTCAACAACTTCAAGATCGACGGCAACAAGATCACCGGCGACGTCGTGCAGTTCGACCCGGTATATTTCAAATGGATGTCATTCCTGACCGGCTACATCATGCCGAAGGCCTATTACGAGAAGGTGGGGGCCGAAGGTTTCGAGAAGGCGCCGATCGGTACCGGCCCCTACATGGTCGAAAAATTCGAGCGCAACGCCTTCCTGCGGCTGAAGGCCAACCCGAACTATTGGGGCGGCAAGCCGGCCTTCGAGAATGTGACGATCAAGTTCGTCACTGACGCGGCGAGCCGCGTCGCCGAGATCGAGTCCGGTTCCTCGCAGGTGACGCTCGAAATTCCCTATGAGGAGTATGACCGGCTGATCGCCAAGGACGGGCTGGCCGGCTCGTGCAAGAACGTCTCCGACATCGGCATGATCTTCTTCAACGACATCGAGGCGATGCTGGACAAGAACGTCCGCCAGGCGGCCGTCATGTCGATCGACAAGAAGCTGTTGGTCGACCGCCTGCTGCGCGGCTACGGCCAGCCGATCGACACGCTGGAGACGCCGGAATACGCGGCCTACGACGCGTCGATCAAGATCGAGCACAATCCGGCGAAGGCCAAGGAACTGCTCGCCGCCTCCGGCTTTTCAGCGGAAAAGCCGGTCAAGTTCACCATCCAGACGACCAAGGGCTTCAAGCCCAAGGACTATGAGATGATCCAGGCGATCGTCGGCATGTGGCGCAAGGTGGGCATCGAGGCGACGATCGAAGTCTACGAGATCGCCAAGCACTACGAGCTTCGCGCCGCCGACAAGCTGGCGCCGGCCGCCTTCTACAATTGGGGCAACGCCATCGGCGATCCGACCACGTCGACCGGCTTTGCCATGTATGGCCCGAGCCCGCATTCGGTGTGGGACAGCCAGGACCTGATCGACATGATCAACCCGCTGTGGGGCGAGAAGGACGAGGCCAAGCGCATCGCCGGCTGGAAGGCAGTCGACAAATATATCGCCGAGCAGGCCTATGTGCTGCCGCTGATCCAGTACGCGCAGCCGATCGTGCATGCCAAGGGCGTCAATGTTGTGCAGCATGTGTCGGGTGCGCTGCTGCCGGCCTTGATGACCCCGGCCTAATCGGCCTGAAATTGCGGCGCGCCGTCCATAGCGACGGCGCGCATTTTCTATCCGGCATACGAGCCAGCGGGCTCCTGCAAGGATTTAGATGCTCCTGCAAAGATTCCTGATCCGTCTCCTGACGATGCTGATCACGCTGTTCGGCGTGGCCGTCGTCGTCTTCATCGTGATCCGCGTAGCGCCCGGCGATCCGATCGCCATTATGGTGCCGCCCGGCGCGACAGATGCAGACATTGCCCGGCTGCGCGCGCTCTACGGCCTCGACAAGACCATCGTGCAGCAGTTCTTCATCTGGCTGTCCGGCGTCGTCAGGGGCGACTTCGGCACTTCGATTTCGCTGCGGCAAGACGTGCTCGGCCTCGTCTTCAACCGGCTGCCGGCGACGCTGGAGCTCGCCATCGTTGCGCTCCTTATGGCGGTGGCACTCGGCGGCACGACGGCGATCCTCGGCGCACGCGAGCGCGGCACCGCGGTCGAAGCCGGCATCGACGTCGCCAGCGGCGCGGCGCTTTCGATTCCCGATTTCCTGTGGGGCCTGGTGCTGATCCTGTTGTTCGGCGTTCTGGTGCCGATCTTCGATATTTCCGGCCGGGTATCGCCACAACTCGACCTGCCCTTCGTCACCCAGTTCTATCTGTTCGAGAGCCTGCTTCGGCTGCGCCTCGACCTCACCTGGGATCTCTTGAAGCACATGCTCATGCCGGCCGTGGCTTTGGCGCTGCCGCTCGCCGCAATCATCTCGCAGCTGTTGAAACAGTCGCTGAAGGAAGTGCTCGACCTCGACTATGTCGTGCTGGCGCGCGTGAAGGGATTCTCGGAAACGCAAGTCATCCTGCGCGAGGCGCTGAAGAACGCCGCTTTGCCGACGCTGACGCTGGTCGGCGTGCAGTTCACCTTCCTCATCGGCGGCACGGTCATCGTCGAGCGGCTGTTTTCCTATGAAGGCCTCGGCAACATGGCGATCGACGCGGTCATCAACCGTGACCTGCCGCTGATCCAGGGCATCGTGCTGGTCTTCGCGTTGCTGTTCGTGCTGATCAACCTCAGCGTCGATATGATGTACGCCCTGCTCAATCCGAGGCTGCGCCATGGATGATAGCCGCGCTCGAAGGCGAGGTGTGTCGCCGCGTTTGTGGCTGGCCGGCGGCTGGCTGCTGTTGGCACTGCTGGCGGCGATCTTCGCCCCGCTGGTCGCACCGCAGGATCCATTGGCGCAGGATCTGATGCTCCAGCGTCTGCCGCCATTCTGGATCGATGGAGCCGAGCCCGGCTATTGGCTCGGCACCGACAGCCTCGGCCGCGATCTGCTGTCGCGGTTGATCTTCGGCGGCCGCATCGCCTTCATCGTCGCTTTTGCCGCGGCCATAGCGGCGTGCCTTGCCGGCTCGACGCTCGGGCTGGTCGCCGGCTATTTCGGCGGCTGGGCCGACCGCATCATCTCGCGCATCGTCGACGTCTGGATGGCGTTTCCGCCGGTGCTGTTTGCCATCCTTCTGGTGGCGGTGCTCGGCACAGGCTTGAGCTCCGTCATCCTCGCCATCGCCATCATCGACTGGACGCGCTTTTGCCGCGTGATCCGCGCCGAGGCCATGGGCCAGTCGCGCATGGATTATGTCGAGAACGCCCGCATCGCAGGCTATGGCCGCATCGGCATCATGCTGCGCGAGGTGCTGCCCAATGTGGTGCCGTCGATCGTGGCGCTGCTATCCTTGGAGATGGGCATCGCCGTCATCGTCGAAGCGATCCTGTCCTTCGTCAATCTGTCGATCTCGACCGACGATCCGACCTGGGGCGGCATCATCGCCGAGGGCCGGCTGTCGATCCACCAGGCCTGGTGGGTGCTGGTGTTTCCGCTGATCACGCTGATCCTGACCGTGCTGTCGTTCAGCCAGTTCGGCGAAGCCCTGAAGGCACGTTTCGATCCAGTGTTGCGATGAGCGTAGCCGTCAAACCCTGCCTCGATATCCGCAGCTTGAGCGCGGTGCTGCCCAACGGCCAGCGCGTTCTGCGCTCGGTCTGTCTCTCCGTCCAGCCCGGCGAGGTGCGCGCGCTGGTCGGCGAGAGCGGCGCCGGCAAGACGATGATCGGCAAGGCGGTGCTCGGCGTGCTGCCGCCGAGCGTGCGCATCGTCGAGGGCGACATGCTGCTCGAGGGCGAGGACCTCGGCCGGCTTCAGCCCAAGGCACGGCGCACGCTGATCGGCGCCCGCACGGCGCTGATCCCGCAGGATCCGCTGACTGCGCTCAACCCGTCTCGGCGCATCGGCCCGCAGATGACCGACCGGCTGGTGCGCATCCTCGGCTGGAGCGGCGAGAAGGCCGATACGCGCATTCGGCGATTGCTCGACGAGGTGCAGATCCGCGACCCCGACCGTGTGCTGAAAAGCTATCCGCACGAGCTTTCCGGCGGCATGCGCCAGCGCGTGCTGATCGCCGCGGCTTTCGCCGCCGAGCCCCGGCTGATCGTCGCCGACGAGCCGACCACGGCGCTCGACGTCACCGTGCAGAAGCAGATCCTGCGGCTGATCGCTGCGTTGCAGCGCGAGCACGGCACGGCGATCCTGTTCGTCACCCACGATCTCGGCGTCGTCGCCAAGATCAGCCAGAAAGTGTCGGTGCTCTATGCCGGCAAGGTGGTGGAAGAGGCCGAGACGGCTGCCCTTTTCGCAGCACCCCAGCATCCCTACACACGGGCGCTGATGGCGGCGACGCCGCGCTACACCGACCCATACGCTTCGCTGAAACCCGTGGATGAGGCGGTGCTGGCCGGGCTTGCCGCCGAGATTGCGGCCGCCGACCAGGCCTGGAGGCGCCAGCATGGCTGAGCCGCTGTTTTCCGTACGCGGGCTTAAGGTGGCGCTGCCCGATATGACGCGCAAGCCGCTGTTTGGCCGCGCGCCGCTGGCCCAGATCCTGAAAGGCCTGGATTTCGACCTGCCCAAGGGGTCTGTGACCGGCATCGTCGGCGAATCCGGTTCCGGCAAATCGACGCTCGGCCGTGCTCTGGTTCGCCTCTTGGAGCCCAGCGCCGGCAGCATCAGTTTCGAGGGCCGCGATATCACGCATCTGCCGGAGGCGGAGCTCAGGCCACTGCGTCGCAACCTGCAGATGATCTTCCAGGACCCGATGTCGTCGCTCAACCCGCGCCGCACCATCGCCACCATCATCGCGGCACCGCTGAAGCAGAACGGACTTGGCGACAATCTGAAGGCCCGCATCGCCGAGGCGTTGCAGCGCGTCGGCCTGCCGCAGAGCTTCGCCAGCCGCTACCGCCATGAACTGTCGGGCGGCCAACGCCAGCGTGTCGGCATTGCCCGCGCCTTGGCGCTGTCGCCGAAATTCGTGCTGGCCGACGAGATCGTCTCCGGCCTCGACGTGTCGACGCAGGCGCAGATCCTGACCCTGCTGGAAAAGCTTGCGGCCGAGATGGGCCTGACCGTCGCCTTCATCAGCCACGATCTGTCGGTCATTCGGCGGCTGTGCCGGCAAGTGATCGTCATGCGCGAAGGCGTGATCGTCGAGGCGAGCGCCACCGATGCCTTGTTCGACAATCCGCAGCAGAGCTACACGCGCGATCTCATCGCAGCCATTCCGCTGCCGGAAATCGACCCGGGTTGGCTGGACATCCCTGCCGCCGCCAAGGCCGCGACATGAATGCACACGCACGCCGAAAAGCGAGCCTCGGACATGCGACCGCCGGTCAGACCATCCCCTCCTTCCAGGCGCCGTGGGGGCCGCATTCCAGGCGCCGTAGGGGCTGCAACTGGAAGCGATCAGCTATCCCTCGGGCATGGCTTACGAGAAGCGCGCCGAGACGGTCTTATGGAGCCCGAAGAACCGGATAAGCGATGGCAATGCGTGCTTGCGGATGTTCCTCGACCACGCCAAACAGGTGCGACGTTGAATCATTTCGATATGAAACTTTAAGCTTGAAATAATTTGCCGCCGGCGCGATACTGAAAGCAGCAAGCGAAGAGGAGATCGCAGACATGAAGGTTGCGGTTCTCGGCGGTGGACCAGCCGGCCTCTATTTTGCCATTTCGATGAAACTCAGGGACGCCGCGCACGAGGTGACGGTGTTCGAGCGCAACCGCGCCGACGACACGTTCGGCTGGGGCGTCGTGCTGTCGGCCGAGACGCTCGACAATCTGTCGAAAAACGATCCGGTCAGCGCCGTCTGGATCAAGAAGCACTTTGCTTACTGGAACGATATCGCCGTCATTCATGACGGCGTGCGCACGGTTTCGACCGGGCATGGCTTTTGCGGCATCGGCCGCAAGCGGCTGCTCATCCTGTTGCAGCGCCGTGCCCGAGAACTCGGCGTCAAGCTCCTGTTCGAGACCGACATTGCCGATCCCCGACCTTACATGGATACGCATGATCTGGTCGTCGCTGCAGACGGCCTGAACTCCAGGGCGCGCAACACTTTCGTCGACATCTTCAAGCCCGACATCGACACCCGCAAATGCAAATTCGTGTGGCTCGGCACCAACCAGAAATTCGACGATGCCTTCACCTTCATCTTCGAAAAGACCGAACATGGCTGGGTGTGGGCGCACGCCTACCAGTTCGACAGCGACACCGCGACGTTCATCGTCGAATGCAGCGAACAGACCTGGGCTGCCTTCGGCTTCGGTCTGATGTCGCAGCAGGAATCGATCGCCGTCTGCGAGCGCATCTTCGAAAAACATCTTGGCGGCCACGCGCTGATGACCAATGCTAACCATATCCGTGGTTCGGCCTGGATCAATTTTCCGCGCGTGCTGTGTGAGCGCTGGTCCTACGAGAATCTGGCTTTGATGGGCGATGCCGCGGCATCGGCGCATTTCTCGATCGGCTCGGGCACCAAACTCGCATTGGAAAGCGCGGTGGCGCTGGCCGAGTATGTCGAGTCCGAGCCGGACCTCGATGCTGCGTTCCGCAGATATGAGGATGCCCGCCGCACCGAGGTGCTGAAGCTGCAATCGGCCGCGCGCAATTCGCTCGAATGGTTCGAGGAGGTCGAGCGCTATCTCGGCCTCGATCCGGTGCAGTTCAACTATTCGCTTTTGACCCGCTCGCAGCGCATCAGCCACGAGAATCTGCGGCTGCGCGATGCCGAATGGCTGGGCGGCGCGGAGGAGTGGTTCCAGCGCCAGGCGGGCGCAGGCGGCATACGCCGCGCGCCGATGTTCGCGCCGTTCAAGCTGCGCGATCTAAAGCTGCAGAACCGCATCGTCGTCTCGCCGATGGCGCAATACAAGGCTGTCGACGGCTGCCCGACCGATTGGCATTTCACCCATTACGCCGAACGGGCCAAGGGCGGCGCCGGCCTCATCTATATCGAAATGACCTGCGTCAGCCCTGAAGGCCGCATCACGCCCGGCTGCCCCGGCTTCTATGCGCCCGAACATGAATTGGCGTGGAAGCGGCTGGTCGATTTCGTTCACACAGAGACCGAAGCCAAGATCTGCGCCCAGATCGGCCATTCCGGCGCCAAGGGTTCGACCCGGCTTGGCTGGGAGGGCACCGACGTGCCGCTGACCTCGGGCAACTGGCCGGTGATGGCGGCATCGGCCGTTGCGTGGTCGCCTGAGAACCAGGTGCCGAAGGCGATGGACCGCACCGACATGGACCGCGTGCGCGACGAATTCGTGGCCTCCGCCGAGATGGCCGACCGTTGCGGCTTCGACATGCTCGAGATCCACGCCGCGCATGGTTATCTCTTGTCGTCTTTCATCACGCCGGTCACCAACCGGCGTACGGATGCCTATGGCGGCTCGCTGGAAAACCGCATGCGCTATCCCCTCGAAGTCTTCCGCGCGGTGCGCGCCGCCTGGCCGGCGGAGAAGCCGATCTCGATGCGCATTTCGGCCAATGACTGGGTCGGCATCGAAGGCGTGACGCCGGCCGACGCGGTCGAGATCGCGCGACTGCTGCATGAGGCCGGCATCGACATCTGCGACGTCTCGGCCGGCCAGACATCGGCTCTGGCAAAGCCCGTCTACGGCCGCATGTTCCAGACGCCGTTTTCCGACCGCATCCGAAACGAGGTCGGCATGGCCACCATGGCGGTCGGTAACATCTACGAGCCGGACCATGTCAACTCGATCCTGATGGCCGGCCGCGCAGATCTGGTGGCGCTGGCACGGCCGCATCTCGCCGACCCCTACTGGACCCTGCATGCGGCTGTCACGCTTGGCGACCGTGGCGTCAAATGGCCGGATCCTTATCTGCCGGGACGCGATCAGATCTACCGGCTGGCCGAGCGTGATGCGGCGGCGGGGCTGAAAGTATGAGTGCTTTTCGCTTGCTACGTCGGCGCTGTACCCCCAGCCCCTCCCCACAAGGGGGAGGGGGACTATGTTGCGTTCGACCCAGCGGAAACCGCATGAGTTTGCGATCGATAGGGGGTACGTGGCGCCAAGTCTCGAGGATTGGCGCATGATCGCGGGCAAGCATGCGCTGGTCACTGGCGGCGGCTCCGGCGTTGGCCGGGCCATCGCGCTGGCGCTGGCGGGTGCCGGCATCGACGTCACCATTTGCGGCCGCCGGGAAGCGGAGCTTGCCAAGGTGGCAGGGGAAAACGACCGCATCTTCGGCATCGCCGGCGACGTGACCAATGAGGCGGCGATGGTCTCGCTCTATGAAACGGCACAAGCTGCACGTGGGCCGTTCGACATCGTCGTCGCCAATGCCGGCATGGCCGGCAGCACGCCAGCGCACAAGACCGCACTCGACGACTGGCAGCGGACACTCGACGTCAATTTGACCGGCGCTTTTCTGACCGTGAAGCCGGTGCTGGCCGGCATGGCCGAGCGGGGGACTGGTCGCATTATCTTCATCGCCTCCACGGCAGGGCTGAAAGGCTACACCTATGTCGCGCCTTACGTGGCCGCCAAGCATGGCGTCGTCGGCCTGATGCGGGCTCTTGCCGCCGAGACGGCGAAGTCCGGCGTCACCGTCAATGCCGTGTGCCCCGGCTTTGTCGAGACCGAAATGCTGGAGGAATCCATCCAGCGCATCATCGATAAGACCGGCCGTTCGGTCGAACAGGCCCGGTCGAGCCTGGCCTCGACCAATCCGCAAGGCCGCTTTATCCAGCCGCGAGAGGTCGCCGCCGCCGTGCTGTGGCTATGTGGCGACGCCGCCCAATCGATCACCGGACAGGCGATTTCCATCTCAGGAGGCGAAACATGGTAGCCGGCCCCCTGCCCGCGCCGTCGGGACCCGGCAAGGACCGCTTGCGTCTATGGATCAGGCTGCTGCGTGCCTCGCGCACGATCGAGGCCGAGCTGCGCGAGCGCCTGAAGAAGGAGTTCAACACGACGCTGCCGCGCTTCGACGTGATGGCAGCCCTTTATCGGGTGCCGGAAGGCATGCTGATGAGCGACCTGTCGCGCTTCCTGCTGGTGTCCAACGGCAATGTCACGGGCATTGTCGACCGGTTGGTTTCGGAAGGGCTGGTGGCACGCGCGCGCCGCAATGGTGACCGCCGCACCTCGATGGTGCGGCTGACCGAGGAAGGCACGCAAACCTTTGCCGCCATCGCCGCGGCGCATGAAGGTTGGATCGGCGAATTGCTGGGCAAGGTCAGCGAGGACGACGCGCGCCGGCTGACCGGCATGCTGACCTCGTTCCGCAGCAACTGGGAGGGACGCGAATGACTGGGATGGCCGGGCGCAAGCCGAAGCATTTCCTGTGGGAGGTCGAGGGCAGGATCGCCAAGGTCCGGCTCGACCGGCCGGAGCGCAAGAACCCGCTGACCTTCGACAGTTATGCCGAGCTGCGCGACACGTTCCGCGACCTCGTCTATGCCGACGACGTCGACGCCGTGGTGTTCCTGTCCAATGGCGGCAATTTCTGCTCCGGCGGCGATGTCCACGACATCATCGGCCCGCTGGTCAAGATGGACATGAAGCAGCTTCTCGCCTTCACCCGCATGACCGGCGATTTCGTCAAGGCGATGCTGAATTGCGGCAAGCCGATCATTGCGGCGGTCGATGGCGTTGCGGTCGGCGCCGGCGCCATCATTGCGATGAGCTCCGATATCCGCATCGCCACGCCGGAAGCCAAGACCGCGTTCCTGTTCACCCGTGTCGGCCTTGCCGGCTGCGACATGGGTGCCTGCGCGATCCTGCCGCGCATCATCGGCCAGGGCCGCGCCGCCGAACTGCTCTACACCGGCCGCACCATGACGGCTGATGAAGGCGAGCGCTGGGGTTTCTACAACCGGCTGGTCGATGCCGCAGCGCTGGAGGCCGACGCGCTCGACATGGCGGCGCGCATCGTCTCCGGCCCGACCTTCGCCCATGGCATCACCAAGACGCAGCTCAACCAGGAATGGTCTATGGGCCTCGACCAGGCGATCGAAGCGGAAGCTCAGGCGCAAGCGATCTGCATGCAGACCCGGGACTTCGAGCGCGCCTACAAGGCGTTCGTGGCCAAGGAAAAGCCGGTGTTCGAGGGGGATTGAGGATGAGCGGTTCGCGCCCAGGCACCCCCCTCTGGCCTGCCGGCCATCTCCCCCGCAAGGGGGGAGATCAGCTGAACGCATCGCTTTCACCGATCGCCGGCGTTGCAGGATGGACGGCAAGATTGAAGTTGCCAATCTCCCCCCTTGCGCAGGGCTGTCCGGGGAAAGTTTTGAGTGAATCGAAATGCCGCATGTGCATGCCCCGTAAAACGGGGTTTGTCCGTCTTCTCTCT
>NZ_JAMYOR010000033.1:0-72377 GCF_040319965.1 Mesorhizobium sp. M0830
GCAGCGATCGAGCGATTGAAGGATGCCGGGGTGTCGGTGCGGATGCTGTCGGGGGATACGGCGGCCGCCTGCGGCGAAGTCTCGAAGATGCTGGGGATCGACGACTTCGTTCCGTGCTTGCTGCCATCCGGCAAGGTCGAATGCATCGAGACCCTGGCAAGAGAGGGACTGCGGGTTCTGATGGTTGGCGACGGCCTCAACGACACGCCTGCACTGAGCGCCGCGCATGTGTCGATCGCGCCGGCCACCGCGGCCGACATCGGCCGCAATGCCGCCGATTTCGTATTCCTGCGTGAAAGCCTTGCGGCAGTGCCTCTCGCGCTGGACGTCTCGCGCAAGGCGGGGAGCCTGATCCGCCAGAACATCGCGATCGCGATTGTCTACAATGCCGTTGCCGTGCCGATCGCCATTCTGGGCCATGTTACGCCTCTTATCGCCGCGGTCGCGATGTCAGCCTCGTCATTGCTCGTGATTGGAAATGCCATGCGTCTGCAAGGCTTCGCAACGTGTGCGTCGTCCGCAATTGCGCGGCAAGACAGGCCCGCGCGGGCCGGCGCCTTGGCCAAATCGTAATGACGACGCTCGTCTACCTCATCCCCGTAGCCCTATTCCTTGGCGCACTCGGCCTGTCCGGCTTCCTTTGGGCGTTGAGAAGCGGCCAGTACGAGGGTCTCGATGGCGCGGCGGAGCGCATTCTCATCGACAGCGACGACGGCGCGGAGAATGCCACTCGCTCCAAGTGCCCCAGATCAAAGCGCCGCGGGTCGGGATGCCCTATCGTCGTCCGAGGAAAAATCAGGAGGGTGAGGATGCAAGCCGAATCCATAATGACAAAGCCAGTCATCACAACGGATGCGAACGCAACAATCGCCGAAGCGGTCGAGCTCATGCTTTCAAACAAAGTCAGCTGCCTGCCGATAACGAACAGCGACGGCACCCTGGTTGGCATTGTAAGCAAAAGCGACTTCTTGCGCCGAGAGGAACTCGGAACCCAGCGTGTGCGTCCGCGCTGGCTGGAGCTTGATCTTGGCCCGGGCACAACCGCCCATGACTATGTGCGCTCGAACGGACGGATCATCCATCAGGTGATGAGCCCACAGGTCATCTCGGCGCCTCCTGGCGCCTCGATTGCAGATGTTGTCGACCTGATGATGCAACACCGCATCAACAATGTCCCGATTGTCGATCGGGAAAGGGTCGTCGGCATCATCACGCGAACTGATTTGCTGCTTGTCCTGATCCGCGCCATGTCAAAACAGGGCACTACGCCACCCGATGACGACCTGATCCGCAAGGCTATCCTTGCCGAGCTGCAGGGACAAACCTGGAGCGGTGGTGACTTGATCGATGTGAGGGTCAGCGACGGCGTTGTCGAACTGAAGGGGACGATTGTCGACGAGCGTCAACGGAAGGCAGCGATCGTTGCGGCTGAGAAGGTTGCCGGCGTCGGGCAAGTCAAGGACGGCCTCCTCCTCAGTACGGATCCGTTCTCGGTGAACTGAACCGGTTGGCGGCGCCAACGACTGTGCGGATGCTGGTCGTCAGTCGACCGAATCTTTGCTGGCGATTGCCCGCGTTATGACGATATCGGCGCGCGTGCGAAGAACGGATCAGCCACAATACGTTGCCGAACCTTTGGGTAGGAGGGGCACGCGATTGGGAAGCCGACCATTCAGAATGCCTAGACATGCAGACGTTTTCGCGGCAATCGACCACTCGACCGTGAACCCGCTGTTGCCGGGTTTGTCGAGCCTGGTTGATCCAGATCAGCGTTATCTCTTCAACGGCGTGGTTTCATTGACCCGTCTTCTGAACGGAGAACGCATGTCTATCGACGCTGGGGAGATGAGCGGCAAACCGTGGGTGATTGCGATGCTTCAAGAGCGCTTCGTATCGCAGATAGCCGCTATGGCGGCACGCTGATGGCCGGCTCTGTGGAAACATTCGACATCATTGTCGTCGGAGCTGGGCCGGTCGGGCTTGCCTTCGCAGCATCGCTCGCCCGGAGCCAACTTAAGGTGGCAGTGGTTGAACGACAGTCGCTCGACAGCCTGGCGAATCCGGCTTTCGACGGTCGCGAGATCGCGCTGACCCACGCATCAGTGAGAATCCTGCGCGAGCTCGGCGCCTGGGATGCCATCCCCGCATCGGACAAATCACCGCTTCATGGCGCGCGCGTGCTCAACGGATCGAGCCCTTTCGCCCTGTGCTTCGATGCTCTCAGCCGATCTGGGGAACCACTCGGATTTCTGGTCCCAAATTGTCGGATCCGCGATGCCCTGTTCAAAATTGTCTACTTCCAGGACCATGCCCGGCTGCTGTGCGGCAACTCGGTCGTCAATGCAACAAATAGCGAAGACGAGGCGGTCATAACGCTTTCTGATGGCAGGCAATTGGCCGCTCGGCTGCTCGTCGCAGCGGATTCGCGTTTGTCCGCGATGCGCGACCTGCTCGGCATTGGCGCCAACATCCATCCGCTTGGCCACTCCATGCTGATTTGCCGAGTGAGGCACGAGCGCTTCCATCACCAGATCGCGGTCGAATGGTTCGACCACCATCAGACCATCGCGATGTTGCCGCTCATGGGAGGCGTGTCGTCGCTGCTTCTGACTTTGCGCTCAAGTGAGGCCGACAGACTGTTTGCTCTCGATGACGAATTGTTCCTCATGGAATTGATGAACCGGTGTCGAGGACGTCTCGGAGAGATGACCCTGGCAAGCACCCGCCATGCCTATCCGCTGGTCACGACCTGGGCGCACAAGTTCTCGGCTCCGAGTGCGGCACTGATCGGCGATGCTGCCATCGGCATGCACCCGGTGACCGCGCATGGCTTCAACATCGGCCTCAGCGGCCAGAAGCAACTCGCTCATAAAATACTGACAGCATGTCGCGCCCGCCGCGACATTGCCGATCCCGACATGCTCGGCAGATACGAAAGCCGGCTGCGGCTGTCGGCGGGGCCGCTCTATCATGCCACCAACATGCTTGTCGGTCTCTACTCAAGCGAGCACCCGGCGGCACGGCTTGCAAGACATGCTGCGCTCCGCTTTGCCCAACATCTTCCCTTTGTCCGCCATGGCATTTCGGCCATGCTCAGGCGGTGAATCGCACAGAGCGCTGCCGCTCTGGAGCGCTGTCTCGGCGCGGCTTCCTTGTCTTGCTGGCGCGCGGCGTCGCGGGCAAGGCTGCTTCCTGGTGACGTTGCCGATCATGGCATGATTCGGATCAAGGCACGCGCGCGGGCGAAGCCTTGATGATTCGGCAATGCTAAGCCAAAGGTGTGACCCGAAGCATGGTGAGCGCACTGGTTACCCTCGCTGGGTAGTTAACCCGTCCTTCAGTGGGCTTGCATAGGTGTGGTCCTCGCGAACAACGACGCAAGCAAGCTGGTCCATTCATGGCACCCCAAAAGGAAGAAGAATCGCTGGAGGCCAAAATCCGTCAGGATCAGCTTGCTGACCTGAGGGCCGGGCTCTTCGTGTCGATGCCGATAAGCGCGATCCTGTCAGGCCTGATTTGCGCGGTGCAGGCCCTTTCTGGCGGCGGCTTTGCCGCTGCAAGCTGGTTCCTGGTCGTCAATGCGCTAAATGCCGCCCGGCTTGCACTCGCCCGTTTTCAGCTAAAGGAAACGGGGCGCCATCAGGATTTGCTTGGCGTTTTGCCGCGCCTTCGCATGTTTGGCGTCCTTGCCCTTCTGGTAGGGTTTGCCTGGTCCTTCCCGGCCGTCCTGACTGTTGGATACACAACACCACAAGCACCGATGCATCTGGTCATACTGGCGGGCATTTCAGCTGGTGCGGTTACATATGGCAGTTCGTATGCCGCGGCGGCGACCAGCTTCATCACACCTCCACTCCTCATCACGGTCGCGTGCCTTTTGGCGAAAGGCAATTTTGAACGCTACATTCTGGCTTTCACCGTTCTGCTCTTCATGGGCGGCTTGGTCCGAGCTTCGTTTGTTGGGCAGGCGCGCTTCCGCGAAGCAAGCCGCCTGAGACATGAGGCAGAGCGATTTGCGTCGGAAATGGAGCGCAACTCCAAGGAGGACCATCTGACCGCCCTTCTCAACAGGCGGGGCCTCGAACACGCCATCGGTCGGTTCAAGACCGCGGATGGCCCCTTCGTGGCAATGCTGATTGATCTGGACGGCTTTAAAACTGTCAACGACACCTACGGTCACAGGACCGGTGATGAACTGCTTGTCATGATCGCCCGCCGCATAGAGCAGGAAGCACCCGAAGGCTCAACGCTCGCTCGTATCGGCGGCGATGAATTCGTGCTGGTTTTTCCCTCAACGAGAGCTTCGCTTTCTGCCAGTGATCTCGCCTCCAATATCATAGCCAAAATTGCTCGCCCCTATATCGAGGTCGCGTCCGTGCGGGTCGGGGCATCGATAGGGATATACTTGGCGCAGACGCCGAGCCTGACTGAAATGTTGTTGCGGGCGGATATCGCCCTGTATACGGCCAAGCGCCATGGCAGGAACGAATTTTGCCTGTTCGATGCCGAACTCGACAGGGAACTGCAACGTCGCCAGTCCATCGAACGGGATCTTCATTCGGCGATAAAGACGGGACAATTGCAACCTTGGTTCCAGCCGATCGTGAAACTCGAAACCGAGACCGTGGTCGGTTTTGAAGCCTTGCTGAGATGGTGCCATCCGACGCATGGTGCCATCTCTCCACCCGAAATCATCACGGCCGCACGCGAAACCGGAATGCTTCAGCTGCTGACGCAAACCGTATTCGCCGACTGTTGTGCTTTTATCGACGGCTTGGTGAAGGCTGACTGTCGTAACATTCGTGTGGCGATGAATGTTTCCCCTCGCGAACTGGAAGCCGGCGATATCGACGACATGGTTCTGCATGGTCTGGCGGCAAGAGGCCTGCCTGCGACGATGTTCGAAATCGAGATTACCGAAGAATCGCCGGTGGACCCGGACAGAGTGGATGAAAAGCTCGGACGGCTTTCACATGCCGGTATTTCCATCGCGCTCGATGACTTCGGCACCGGCTTTTCTACCTTGGCATCTCTCAAGGACCGTCGGATACGCAAGGTGAAAATAGACCAGGGCTTCATTCGCGGCTTGGCCAAGTCCCGAGAGGACCGACTGCTTGTCAAATCGGTCATCGAACTCGGTGAGATGCTCGGGATCGAGGTCATGGCCGAGGGCGTCGAAACAGAGGCGGATCGGCAAACCCTGCACAAGCCTGGCTGCCGAACCGCTCAGGGCTTCCTCTTCTCCAAGGCTGTGCCTTTGATGCAAGCACTGGAAATGGCAGTCAAACAGCACGCGAACCAGTTGTGACCGCTCCCGCCGCGCCGGCTGTCGCGGCCGTGCGCTGCCGAATTTGGCTACAGAGACTTGCCTGCTCGAAACACCGTGGCAGTGGGCGCTGTGCATCAGCCGGCGAACAGTTCCTTGTAGCCGGTCGTCACCATCCAGTTCGCACGGTCGATATGGCTGCGAAGAGCTTTGCGGGCGCGGACCGGGTCAATGGACGGGTCGATGCCGAGAATGCGCTCGGCCATCTCCTTTTCGCTGGCATTGTCGGCGCAGGCATCCAGGATCCGCAGGTAGATCGTGAAATGCTCCCTGTCGTAGCTCGTGAGGTTCTCCGACCAGGGGACTTCATCGCTCAAAGTTGAGCTTCGAGTCTCATCTGTTCCCATTGGTCCATTCATGCCTGCGAACCTCGCCTGTGAGCGCACGCAGTCTATCCCAAAATGGGATAATCCGAAACCGGGATTAGTCGCTGATCCGGTCTTTACCCGACCGGTTCGCCTCCATGCCCAAATCCCTTCGATCGCCCCGCCACCAGCGGTTTCTGGCCCAGCTGCTTTCGCTGCGCAAGGCCAAAGGCCTGACCCAGGAGCAGCTGGCTGACAAGCTTGGTCGTCCCCAATCCTTCGTGGCCAAGTACGAGGGCGCAGAGCGGCGTCTCGACGTCATCGAGTTTCTCGACATAACTGCGGCCCTTGACGCTGATCCGTGCGAGATTCTGTCCAGCCTCCGGTCCTAGCGGGCGCGCCGCATCTATCATGATCCGGACAGGAATATTGTCTGGGACAATGCCTCAATTTGTTGAAAGGCGAGCGCTGGTTTTCGGAGGAAGCCGCGCGCACGGCGGCGGTGCCTTTGGGTTCTCGACGTAACTGCGCCGCCTGACCATGTGCGAAAAAACTTGGCGCGCGCCCGCGCGCCTGACGACGCGCACCAGGTGCTCGTGAACCGAGCCCGCTTTTCTTCGGCAAGCTCAGGCGGTCTCGGCCATTCGGCTTCGCCCCTTGGCGTGGGCAGCCCTTCGGGCTGTGACGGCCGCCGCCCTTGCGGGCGGCGCGGTTTGTCTGTTGGCCTTTCCCGGCGGCGCGGGGTGGGCGGCACTCCCTTCTAGACCCGCCGCGGCAGCCCGCAACCCTTCGCGTGCCGCTCAGGGTCCTCCTCTTCGTTCCGGTCCTTCGGATGCGGTCCGCCTACCACGGCGGGCCTTTCCGGTCGCGACTCGCCGCCCACCCCGCTTCCGGGGAAAGGCGCGGCGATTGGTGAGCGGAGGATGAAACGATGCATGCAAACAGCAAGCGTACCACCAGCGGAGAGGCTGGCGCAGACAAGGGCAGGCGCCCGGGCGCCAGCCTCTATCAGGAGATCACCGACCGCATCATTGCCGAGCTGGAGCGCGGCACCGTGCCATGGGTCAAGCCATGGGGCAGCGCAAAAGCAGGCCTTGGCCTGCCGAGGAATGCGTCCACGGGGCGCAGCTATTCCGGCATCAATATCCTCATCCTGTGGGGCGCCGTCATCGAGCGCAGCTATCCCAGCCAGAATTGGCTGACCTTCCGGCAGGCGCTTGCGCTGGGCGGCAATGTCAGGAAAGGCGAGCGCGGCACGACCATCGTGCATGCCGACCGCTTTGTCCCCAAGGACGAGAGGGAGCGCGCACGCCACGAGGGCGATGCACCACAGGCCGTGCCTTTTCTGAAGCGCTTCACCGTCTTCAATGTCGCGCAGTGCGACAATCTTCCGGAACCCCTCCATGCCCCCGCCGAGCCGCTGCCTCAGTGCGAGATCGTGCCGCAGGCCGAGACGCTCATTCGCGCCAGCGGTGCGGATTTCAGGGTCGGCGGCGATCGCGCTTTCTACATGCCGGGCAGCGACCACATTCAGGTGCCGCCGCAGCCAGCGTTCCGTCAGCAGATCGACTATTACCGGACCTGCTTTCACGAGCTTGGCCACTGGACCGGCCACCCGACGCGGCTTGCTCGCGACCTCTCCGGCTCCTTCGGCTCCAAGGCTTACGCGCGTGAAGAATTGGTCGCCGAAATCACTGCCGCCTTCGTCTGCAGCAATCTCAGCATCGAGCCGACCGTGCGTCACGCCGATTACATCGGCTCATGGCTGAAGGTGCTGCGCGAGGACAACCGCGCTATATTCCGTGCCGCCAGCCTCGCTTCGAAGGCCGCCGATTTCCTGCTTGGCCTTCAGGCCGATGCCGAAGGCGAGGCGCAAGAAGGGATTGCGGCATGACGATGCCCGATGCTCGAGCCGACGCCGGATAGCGAGGAGATGCCCATTCCCCGACGGCGCCCGGGACTCACCCGCCCCGATGCAGAACTATGCCGATCTGCATCGCCAAGGTGCGCCCCGGGTCGCAGCGCGCAGCCAACGAGACAGTGACTGCCAGCCTTGCCGGCTGCAAGGCTGACGCCGCATTCGGCAAATGCGGCACAAGCTGTTGGCCTGCCCGGTGGTGGCCAGCGGCAATCGCGACCCCTTGCTGCCGCCGGCATGTTCGCGCGCAAGGTGGGCGCTTGGCGACGACAATTCGTGCGCGTCGTCGGCATATGGCGGCAACCGGACAATGGCGTTTCGATCGCTTGCGCGACAAGGAAATCGCCGATTCGATGCTCGCCGAAATCGGCGGCAAGAACATCGAGAAGCCGCCTCAGCTTGAGGCCTGGCTGCCGCGCTGGATCAAATTCCCGGCCGAAAGCTACCCAGCCGCGAGGCCTTCCTATTCGCCGATCTGTGCGCAAGGAAGCAGTCGCTGTTCGTGCGCGAATAGTCGATCAGGGTCCGAGCGGCGTTTTCTCGAGTGCTGCCGCTAAGGACGCGCGCGCCGCTCCGGGCCGCGCCGGCTCCGATTGATCGTCTTGCCGAGCCAGTGCCGCGTGCGATAAATTCCAACGCCAATTCGCCCCCATTTCGGCAGCCCGCACCGCCCCGGATTGCTAGCTGAGGCGCCAGGCGCATGGGGCCAATTGTACATCCGGTTGCCGAGAGAGCCCGCGCCGCCGGCCCCCTGCATAGTGCCGCATGCTTATTGTGCCCCCGATCGCGCAACCGGTCTCCATTGTGTCTCCGGGACCATTCCCCTGCGCCTGGCTTGACGACCTATGGGCGGATCCGGCCCGCCCGAAACCCTCGCCGGCAGCTTTTTTCCCCGCCGCCTGCGGCGGCTTCCTCGCGCCGCTTCGCTTCAAAAAAACTCCCCGCTCGGGTCCTCCGCTATCGCTGCGGCCGTGCCGGTTCCGGCGGTCCGGACGCGCCCATCACGGTCCGCCATCGCAGGGGAATGGTCCCCTGCGAGCACCAAGAGGAGACTGAAAATGACCGCAATCGGATACGTCACCAAACAGGAAAACGGCGGCTACAAGGGCCAGCTCAAGACGCTCAGCGTCCGCGCCGACATCGACATCGTGCCCAATCAGGCAAAGAGCGCCGACACCCATCCGGACTACCGGGTGCTGACGCAAGGGGTCGAAGTGGGTGCGGCCTGGATCCGCACCGGCGAGACCTCCGGCAAGGACTATGTGAGCCTGTCGATTGCGGCCCCCGAGTTTGGCCCGCGCAAGCTCTACGCCAATCTGGGCCGCGCCGCCGGCCAGGATGACGACGACACTTACGCCATCATCTGGAACCCGGTCGACTGACCGGCCGACCCGCAAAGCCCTGCGCCGCCAACCGGCGCAGGGCCTCTCCCAGGACCCGTGAGGCCGCCGAAGGGGGAGGCGAAAACTCGCCCCCCACTCTTCGCCCGTCCCCAAAACGATCTCGCTCGCCGATCCTCGCCTCGCTTGCCCGTAACGAAACGAGGATCATCATGGACGACGAAAACGAACGCGCAGCCCGCGCCAAGAAGGGCAGTCCGTTTCTCAACACCGCGCAGGCGGCCTTCTATATCGGGCTGTCCCAGCGCACGCTGGAGAAGATGCGCCTCAAAGGCGGTGGCCCACAATTCCGCAAGCACGGCCGCTATGTCCGCTATCACATCGACGAACTCGACGACTGGTCGAAGGGGCACGCGCAGGAGACCGCGCCCGAGGATGGCGCGCACGAATCCGGCTCGGCCGGTGAGGGAGGCCGCTCATGAGCCGGCGTCCCACCATCCGTCTGATCGGCAGCCATCTGCGGCGCATTCGAGCCCGCAAGACGATCGTCGTTGCCACAATCGGCCTTGGCCTGATCGGCTTCGCCGCCTTCGGCAAACCATCGCCCTGGCTGGTCTGGAACGCCTCGGCGAGTGCGCCGGTCGGCCTCTATCGCGTCGCATCCGGATCGCCCGCTCGTGGTGATCTCGTACTCGTCCGCCCACCAAGACCGGTCGCCGATCTCGCCGCCGAACGCTTCTATCTGCCCAGCAACGTGCCGTTGGTCAAGCGCCTTGCGGCGCTGCCCGGCGAGCATGTCTGCACCTTCGGCGACGCCATCATCATCGGCGGCGAGATAGCCGCGCGCCGGCTTGCAACCGACACGCAGCACCGTCCGCTGCCTTGGTGGAATGCATGCCGAAAACTCGCCGCCGACGAGGTTTTCCTGCTCGGCAGCGATAAAGATCGCTCGTTCGACAGCCGCTATTTCGGGCCGGTGCCGACCGAAAACATCATCGGGAGGCTCGTGCCGCTATGGACCGAGTGACCCTCCTTATGCTGAGCATGGCGTGTCTCGCACCATGCTCCTGTTCCGCCGCGACCAACACGAAGCCGGTCGTCCCGAAAGCCGGGGGCAGACGACGCTCAAGGGGCGGCCGGTCACGTCGAGCGCCGGCGCCATTGGCCTCATGCAGGTGATGCCAGCCACCTACGAGGAGTTGCGCACAGAGCTTGGCCTGGGAGCCGCCCCGCACGACCCTCGCGACAACATTCTGGCAGGCACTGCCTATCTGCGCGCCATGTATGACCGCTTCGGATTTCCAGGCCTGTTTGCAGCCTATAACGCCGGGCCGGAGCGCTACGAGCAGCATTTGCAGCGCGGGCGACCGCTGCCTAGCGAGACGGTTTCGTATCTGGAAGAGATCAAGGCGGCGGGCATTTCGGCCGCCGATATGGACGCGCTCACCGGCAAATCCCGTTCCAAAAGCGCGCCGGAAATCCCGTCCGGGCAGTCGCTGTTTTTTCTCCGAAACGGTGTTTCCGTGACCGGCCCGAATGGCCAACTCCTGGTGCCGCTCGGATCGGAGCGAGCAAGGTCAGGCCGGCCGGATCGCAGGTGAGGGCAGCGGCTACCGTGGTTCGGGCGGGGGCCAGGGGGGCAGGTGCGCGGAAGGCAAGATAAAGGCAGCGCCTCCTGGAGGCGGCCAAGTGTTTGTCTGCACATCGTTTTCCCAGGAGGTTGCCTCCGGGTCCAGGAGGGTCTGGCGCGCAAGCCTCTGAAATTGCTGCTCGTTCATCGGAGGCCGCATGCAGGATGACGAATTCACGCCGAAGCTCGGCAAAATTGGCTGGCGCGGCTCGAAGGCGGGCAAACGCTACGCTGGCCAGGTGCAGGCCGCGGTCAACCGAGCAGGCGGCAGGAGCGGACGCGGCAGCCGCTTCATCGGAAGCCGGGTGGGGCGCGGCGGGGCTGCTGCCACAGTTCTTAGAGCGCGCGACCGCCACGCGGCGTTTCGGCAGCGGCGCGCAGTCGTGAAGGCACGCATCGTCAAGCTGGCCGGCAAGGGAGTCGACGGGGCTCGTGCGCACCTCCGCTACCTCCAGCGCGACGGCGTCACCCGGGAAGGCGAGCGTGGCGAGCTCTATGCTGCCGACAATGACCACGCGGACGGCAGGGCCTTTCTCGATCGCTCGAACGGTGACCGTCATCAGTTCCGCTTCATCGTCGCCCCTGAAGACGGAATCGAGTATGATGACCTGAAGCCGCTCACCCGGCGCCTCATGGCGCAAATGGAAGAAGACCTCGGCACCAGGCTAGACTGGGTGGCCGTCGACCATTTCAACACCGGCCATCCTCACACCCACATCATCGTGCGCGGCAGGGATGATCACGGCGAAAACCTCGTCATAGCGCGGGACTACATCTCCTCTGGCTTGCGCGAGCGCGCAGCCGAACTGGTTAGCCTCGACCTTGGCCCGCGCACCGACCGCGAGATCGAGCAGCGCTTGCGCCAGGAGATGGATCAGGAACGCTTCACCAGCATCGACCGGCAGCTGATGCGCATGCGCGACGATGAGGGGTGTGTCTCACCGGCCAGCCGAGACACCTTTCGCCAGACGCTGCACCAGGGCCGCCTGCGCAAGCTCGAGCGGATGGGCCTCGCCGAGGAGACGCCTGCCGGGCGCTGGCGCTTGGAGGATGAGCTCGAAGCCACGCTACGCCGCATCGGTGCGCGCGGCGACATCGTCAAGACCATCCATCGCGAGCTGACCGGCAAGGGGCTCGTCCGCAGTGCCGCCGACCATCTTATCCACGATCGATGCGACGGGTCGGCTCAAACCGTGGTCGGACGTGTCGTCGGGCGCGGGCTGGCCGACGAAATCACTGACCGCCATTACCTCGTCGTCGACGGCGTGGACGGCAAAAGCCACTATTTTGATATCGGCAAAGGCGAGGCCACCCAACCGACACCAGAGGGCTGCATAGTGCGGGTCAGGCCGAGGGACACCGGGCCAAGAAAAGTCGACCGCACAATTGCCGGCATCGCCACGGTCAACGACGGGCGCTACAGCATCGATATCCATCTCAAGCATGACCCCTCGGCCACCGAACGCTTTGCCGAAACGCACGTGCGGCGACTGGAGGCGATCCGCCGTGCGACCGGTGGCGTCGAGCGCGAGCCGGACGGCACATGGACAGTCGCGCCCGACCATCTCAACCGCGTCGCGGATTACGAGCGTCAGCGAGCGAGGGCCCAGCCTGTTGTCGTCGACAAGCTCTCATCAATGCCGCTGGAGAGCCAAGTAGGCTTCGACGGCGCCACCTGGATCGACCAGGAGCTGGTATCAGCCCACCCTGAGTCCTTGCGCGACTCTGGCTTCGGTCGCGAAGTACGTCAGGTCCAGGCCCGCCGACAGCAGTGGCTGATCGCGCAAGGTCTTGCCCATGATGCGCAGGATCGGGTCATCTATCGCGCCAACATGCTTTCGATGCTGCGCCAACGAGAGCTGAACCGTGTTGCCAGTCAGCTCTCGGACGAACTCGGGCTCTCGTATTCTGAAGCGCGGCATGGCAATCGAATAGACGGTACGCTGCGCTGCTGCGTCGAGCTCGCCGGCGGAAAATACGGTGTCATCGAGAAATCGCGCGAGTTCACGCTGGTGCCTTGGCGGTCGGTGCTTGAGCATCATATCGGCAAGGAGGTGTCTGGCGTGGTGCGCGCCGAGGGGATTTCCTGGACGATCGGACGCCAGAGGAGCGGGCCCGGCGTTTCGTGAACTGGCTATAATTTATTTGTCCGCGTTGAAACACATACTCAGCCCAGACGGAGTTCCTCCGCCTGCTGCTTGCTCGCAGCATTCATTTGGCGGAGAGTCTGTGTTCTGCATTTTGTAGTTCGCTCTGTCAAAAAGCGCTGGGAATATGCATCATGTTCTGCGTTGACACGGAAGGCGCGCCGACAGGTGCTGCGGATTGGCTCCCGATGGCTGCCAGCTAGAAAGGTGGGCTGACTCGTGACAGCGCAAGGGGCGCTGGCGGCCGCGATACGGCGAAGCGAGCTCTGGCATCGAGGATGAAGCCGCACTTCCCGATCTTATTCTACTCGCAGGACCGGCAGACGCGGCCGTCGCCCCTGCGGGCAACCATGCGGTTGGCCCTGGCGTGAACTGGCAGTCCGTCCCGGGGGGACTTTGTAACGGAGAAAACTAGGCGGAAAGAGGCGCGCGGCCCCTCTCCCCAGCAACCCGCCTTGCGGATTCCTCCTCTGCCCGCTTCGCAGACGGGGATACCCTCCGCCCCCTTGCTATTCGTTGCCCGCCGCTATGCAAAGGACAGGCGACCTGAATCCGTGCTCAAGCCGATCTGGCGGCAGAGAGGGGGGTCTCGGGCTGAACATGGGACCCGTGATGGACATAATTGCCACGCGAATCCTCATGCTCGCCTAAGCGGCCGGAACGATTTGCAATCCGGGCAGGCTCAACAAATTAAGGAGTAGCTCGTTCCGTGTCCAAGCCCAGACAAGTCTTGGTTTTCTCACGGGCGCGATACAAAAGGCACAGGCTGGACTTGGCTGCCGGGGGCGGGGCTTGTCGACCGCTCGATTGAAAGTGAGATGCGAGGCGGAGACTCACCCATGTGCAGAGCGGCAAGGCGCTCGCCTATGTCCCTGTCATTCACCGTTAGTCGATGGTTTAGACGAAGATAGTCCGTCCATGTCGGCGTGCGGAATGTCTCGGTCCAAAGCGTCGACTTCTGAAGGTCGCGCTGGAGGGTCCAGTCCCGCGCACCGGCGCGGCTCTGAACGCGCCGCCTTTCGCGCATGCAGCTCAGAAATTCATCGATACTCTCCTCGAGTATCGAGTACTCCATCTTGATCACGATCGGACCGCTCCTGGGCTTCAAAGGGAGGGCCAGTTCTGGTGGCCTGAAGTCGACGGCCGCTTGATCCGATTCCTCCCATAGCCGCACCGGCAATAGCTTTCCCACAGCCGCGACCAGCAACAGTGCCGCTGCAGCACCTTCCAAAGCCCACGTCAGCGAATAGTACTGCGCGACAGCACCCCAGATCCAGCTACCCGCTGCCATGCCGCCGTAGGTCAGGGCGTAATAGATGGACAGGGTGCGACCAACGACCCACCTTGGGCTTGCCAACTGCACACACACGTCGGTTCCGGTCCAGGTGACAACCCAGCCAGCGCCACCGATTGCAAGCGCGATCGCCGCCACAGCCACCGACGATGTGAGGGCCATCAAAAGGCAGCACGTTGCGCAAGCAACGGATGCGAGCGTGATCAATCGGTTCTGGGACGTGATGCGTCTCAAGTAGCTGCTGCCAATGCCGGCGATGAAGGCGCCTGTGCCGAAGCCGGCCAATAGCACGCCGTACACAATTGGCCCTCCCGCCAGCTGGTCGCGAACCAGGAGGGGGAGCAAAGCAAGGATCGAGATGCTTGACAGCCCGAACAGGGTTGCACGCACGATCGCCACTCTGATCTCTGAGGATATCGCCGTGAATCGCATGCCATCATGAATGGCCGTAGTCATCCGCTCGCGCGGAAGAGGCGAAGAGCGAACTTGCCACTGTGAGCGCAGAACAGCGCTCAACGGGACCAGGTCACTTAGCGCAGCGAGGGCGAAAGCCGTAAGGGGGCCCAGCAAAGCTAAGATTACACCGCCCAGCGCCGGTCCTATGCTGCGAACCACGTTGTACCCCACCGACATCAGCGTCACTGCAGCGGGTATGTCGCGCTTTTCCAGGATATCGCCGACCGAGGCGTGCCAGGCTGGATCGTTCAAGGCAAAGCCGCATCCGGCCAAGAAACTCAGTCCCAGGATCAGCCATGGACTAGCAAAGCCCAGTCCCACAGAGAGTGCCAGCGCCGTGGATGCCAGTGCGATCAGGCAGTGTCCGGCAAGCATCACGCCACGGCGGCTGAAGCTGTCTGCAATGGCTCCAGCAAGGATCGACAAGAAGAACGCGGGCAGTGTCGATGCAGCCTGTACGAGCGCAACCATCAGATCGGAGGCTGAAATCGTGGCCATGAGCCAGCTTATAGCCACGCTCTGCACCAGCCAGCCAAGGCTGGATATCTGCGTGGCTGTCCAGATAGAACGAAAGACCGGGTTGTGAAGAGGGATCAGTGTGTTTGCCGCAAAGCGCGGAGGATCTTGACGCCGCATCACTTCTCGCCTCCACTGGGTGTCGTTCTTCCGCTGATTTTGCTTACAGCGGTGCGCTCTCTGCACAGACTGCGTCACAACGAAGTTCCGAGATCGCGCTCGCAACAAGGACAATGTCGCATCCACGGTGCTGATGCGCGTTGAGGTACTAACCTGGCCGTCAGCTGATGGGTCCCGCAGCCCGCTTGGTGCGGTCAGTTCTGCCCTGCGACTCTTGGCTTTGGACGGTGCTAGCGCCCCGATGGCCGGCTTGTCAAACTGCCGTAGTGCCAGCACATCCATCCCATCTGTTGACCGCGATCTCCGACGAGGTCGAGCAGCAGTAGGTCAACGGCAAATCTGGGTATTTCCGCTTCCGGTCGAGCGCGTCGCCATCGTCCAGAAACCCGAAGACGTTCATCACCCATGGGACCACGCGCCCGAGACGATGCGACACGGCGATAGCGGTTCACCAGAGGACGTGCGTTCTACTCAGCAGGAACATTGTTCTGCCGATCGTCGGCTGCGCCAGCCGCCACGTAAAGCGGCGCCAGAGTTCTTGCACCCGTCATTGGACTCCCGCTTTGCAGGTTTCGCCTAGGGCCTGCATTAGGTCATCGATAATGTCCTGAGCATGTTCAAGCCCTACAGAAATTCGCAGCAATCCGCCTGGCGCTTTGGACTTCGCACCTTCAACGGATGCGCGATGCTCTATCAGAGAATGCGTCCCGCCAAGGCTTGTCGCCCGGACAACAATCTTCAGGCGGCCGGCCACGGCCATTGCAGCATCGGCTCCGCCCTCGACGATAAAGGATAGCATCGCTCCGTAATGGCTCATTTGCCGCGTAGCAAGATCGTGTCCCGGATCAGTTTGCAGACCAGGAAAGAGCACTTTTTCGACGCGCGGATGAGACGCCAGGGCCTCGGCCACTTTCTGGGCGCCTTCGCAATGGGCGCGCATGCGGACCGGCAATGTCTGCAGGCCCCGCAATGCCAGCCAACAGTCGAAGGGCGCTGCGACGCTGCCCTTGTGTTTCTGGACCATCCGCAATGGGCGACCCAGGGGTGACGCGTTTGGGACAATGACGACACCGGCCATCAAATCCGAGTGGCCGCCAATGTACTTTGTCGCCGAGTGCATCACTGCGTCTGCCCCGATTTCGAGTGGCAGTTGAAGCACTGGGGTGGCCCACGTATTGTCCACCACCGCCAAGGCGTCTGCCTCGTGCGCGATTGCGCAGATGGCCGCAATGTCGACAACGCGGATCATCGGGTTTGACGGCGTCTCGATCCAGACGAGGCCAGTCCGCTTCGATGTCACCGCGGCGCGCAAAGCGTCCAAATCGCGCATGTCGACTGGGGCAAAGTCGAAGCGAGCCCCAATGTCGGTCTCTTCGATCAGCGAACGAATGCCGAAATACATGTCATCCGGCAGAACGATCCGACCCGCCGACGGATGGCTCTCGAAAACTGCAGCGATCGCGGCCATGCCCGAAGCGAAGGCGATGCCGTCTTCCCCTCCCTCAAGCGTCGCCATGGCCGCCTCGAACGCATTGCGTGTAGGATTTCCATCCCTTGTGTATTCGAAGCCGGACGGAAATGACCCGTTGACACCGCGTTCGAACGTCGTGCTGGTGTGCAGCGGCATGGATACGGCCCCCGTGGACGCGTCGACCCCTCGGCCGCAGTGGATCGCCTTCGTCTCAAAACGCATCGGTTATTTCCTTCCTAACGGGCAGTTGCAATTTCGCCCCGGTCATTATACTGACCGCAATAGGTGAGCCGAGGTCCTAAGTCAATATAATGACCGATGTTACGACAGCGATGGGTTCCGAGCAGGTGCTTGGCAAAGCGATAGCTGTTCGAATCCGAGACTTGAGGCGCGACCAAAATCTGACCCTGGATCGCCTGGCAAAACTGAGCGGCTTGTCCAAGGGAACCGTCGTCTCGCTGGAGCAAGGCAAGGCGAACCCTAGTATCGGCATACTTTGCCGACTGGCGGCGGCGTTTTCGCTCTCCGTGGCCGATTTGCTGAATGACGATCCTTCCACAGTTCGCCTTCCTATTGAGCGGACGGAGACGAGGACGCTTTGGACAAGCGCCAAGGGAAGCTTTGCACAACTTCATTCATCGACCTCGGGGCGCACGATGTTCGAATTGTGGAGCTGGGTCATTATGCCGGGCGACGTGTTTTCCGCAGATGCTCATAGTCCGGATACGCGCGAGTTGATCTCGGTCAGTCAGGGTGCCCTGAGCGTTGTGGTAGGTACCCATGTGGTCATTTTAAGCGAAGGCGAGAGTGCGCGGCTTGTCACCGACCAACCGCACTCATACGCGGCGGCATCTGATGTGCCCGCCCACTTCTCGATGGCCGTCCTTGAGCGTGGTGGACAGCGAGATGCGGGGCGCTCGTCGACGGCAACCAAGATGCCTGGGCCCGCTCCGTAAGATTTTGCTGATCACTATGCGCGGCGCCTATGACGAGGTCATGGCGACCGGCATCAAGCGCCAGCACGAGCCGCCGAAGATCGTCGGTGATCTGCTGTCGGCCGAGATCGCCGAGAAGCAGGCCCGCTCCATCAAATACCAGCTCACTGTCGCCAAGTTGCCGATCGCCAAGGACATCGATGAGTTCGACTTCGACGGCACGCCGGTCAATGAGGTGCTGGTCCGGGACCTTGCCAACGGCACCTTCGTCGCCGATCAGCGCAACGCCGTGCTCATCGGCGGCACCGGAACCGGCAAGTCGCATCTGGCAATCGCCATTGCTCGGGCCCTGATCCGCAACGGCTCACGTGGCCGCTTCTTCAACGTCGTCGATCTCGTCAACCGGCTCGAGACCGAGCACCGCGGCGGCAAGCAGGGCCGTATCGCCGATTACCTCACCCGGCTCGACTTCGTCGTGCTCGATGAACTCGGCTATCTCCCGTTCGCGCAGGCCGGCGGGCAATTGCTCTTCCACCTGATCAGCAGGCTCTACGAACGGACCTCGATCATCGTCACCACCAACCTGGCGTTCGGCGAATGGCCCGCCGTCTTCGGCGACGCCAAGATGACGACGGCGCTGCTCGACCGTCTCACCCATCATTGCGAGATCATCGAGACCGGAAACGAATCCTGGCGCTTCAAGAACCGCGCCTGATCACCCCATCAACTGCCAAGCCCTATCCGCGCTCGCCCGGGCTGCGCAACCCTGACCAGCTCCGCCCGGGCGAACGCTGACCGCTGCGCACTACATCAGGGGGGTCAAAATTGGACGCCGATCGGGGGTCAGTTTTGGAAGCCGTTTGACACAATGGCTACCCGGGCCCGACCGGGAGATGCGGGCGGGACTGTGGAACTGCGGAGACGGAGCGGATCGGCATGGAGCCGTGACCGCTTGCGGTCTGGCTCTGGAACGAGTTAACGAAGCGCGGACTTCCGATCGTGTCAAGCGCCGCCCTCTCGATGATGCCGAACAAATCGGGCCGCCACGAGCGGCGGGCCTTGCTCAGATCGGACGGACCGGATGGTTCGCATCAAGAGCCACGGCACCTGTGTCGTGCGGGTGCTGCTGTCGGCACGCGACCTTCTCGTCAGCCTAGTAGGCAAAATCGAGAACAGATGCCTGGGCTTCTTAAGGCCTTCGGCGTCATACTCGGCAAGAAGATCGATGCCCAGGTGATCCTGCACATGCTCAGGATCCAGGCGACGCAGGTCTACCATGATCCGCTGCGAGCCGGCATCAACGACGTGCAGGAACTGTCGAAGACACATGAAGCGATCGCCAGGGCCAAGACCGAGATCCAGCACCGCATCCTGACACACTACCTGCCGCTGTATTTTCCCGAGATCGATCGCTTCCGGGGGAACAGCCGCAGCGATTGGTTCTTTGCCTTCCTCCATGCCTTTCCGACCCCAGCAAGCATCACGGCGCTGACGAAGGAGGAGTTTGTGGCAGCAGCTTGGGATGTCGTCGGCCGCAAGGTCAGCAAGACACAGATTGTGATGGATGTTCGAGACGGCGCGCCCATCGATCGGATTGCCGCTGCCACTTGATGCGCCTGCCATTCGCATGTTCCGGATGGTCATTGACGAAGCACGCAGCCTGATCCGGCAACGCAATGAGATCGAAGCACAGGCCGACGATCTGCTGCGGCACAGCCAGGATTATCAGCTCCTGAGACAAATCCCGGGCATCGGACCGATCAAGGCATTGACCGTCATTGCCGAAGTCGGCGATCCTCGCCGCTTAGGTCATCATCGCCAGTTACTAAAGTTCTGCGGGCTGGACCTCTCGACACAGAAGTCCGGTCAATATCGAGGCCAGACCCGCCTTTCCAACCCAGTCTCCCCGGTTCGGTCCGAATGGACAACCTCCCGAAAACTCACAGCAAGCACACGACCCATTCAATAGCATTCCTAAGCATACTGACCAGGGCGACCTCGACCCCCCTAATCACAGCGGTGAGCTCGCAGGCGGGGTCGATGAACACTATTGATGGCCGAGCTTGAGCGGCATCTCTATCACATTGATAGCCTATTAGGCTGGTCCGGCGTTTGATCGGACCCATGATCCATCCGAGCAGCTTGTGAGGGATGCAGCCGAACCAGGCGCTGCTCCCACAGTCTTCGCAGGTCCTCCATCAGAGCTTCATGCTCAGCCTGATCCGGCGCAATTATATTGAGGTGATCGCTTAACACGGCTTCGCCCTCAATCCGCATCAGCAGATTAAACAGGTCGTTTGAAATTCGCACACTGTCGATGCTGGAGTGGTTCGGAATAATCTCGCAGACAGTCTCCTGATGATCTCGCGCTGTGTAAGCACGGGTTTGATGGAGGGAGACTGAGGGAGGCAATGAAATCGCAAGCGCAGTCCAATCCTGCAGCGTTGCAGCCCGTTTTTTTACCAGGAAGGGCCCGACCACAAGTCCATCCAGCTCTGTCGTCAAAAATGTGGCAATCGCGTCTGCAACCGTATCCACGATCGGTTCAGCATTGTTGTTAAAGGACGTATTGAGCAGAATTGGAGTGCCTGTCCGCTTCTTGAACGCATTGATGACCTCCCAGTAAGCGGGGTTGGCATCGCGCGATACTGTTTGCAGCCGAGCCGTACCGTCGACGTGCGTAATGGCACCCAACAAGGCGCGCTTTGAGTCACGCACGCGAACGACGAAATTCATGAATGGAAATTCGTGTTTACCGTCCGGGAGGTCGAAAAATTCGCTCGCATCCTCTTCCAGCACAGATGGTGCGAAAGGCCTATAGCCTTCGCGCTTCTTGACCATGGCATTGATCCGGTCCTTGTTTGCAGCGGGCCGAGGGTCGGCAAGAATGCTGCGGTTGCCCAGCGCACGTGGCCCAAACTCCGAACGACCCTGCACCCAGCCGATCACGGCGCCGTTGGTGATCCAGTGGGCTGCACTGCTCGCTACGTCATAAGAGCGTTCAACCTCGAGATGTCCGGACCATGCATTCAGTTCCTGTTCCACGGCGCGGTCGCTCCCGAGATCAGGACCCCAATAGACCTCCTGCAGTCGCTCACGCGGCGCGGGGCGGCCCATCTCGTTAGAGACTATCAGCGCAGCTCCCAATGCGCAGCCAGCGTCGTGAGACGCGGGTTGCACGAAGATGTCTTCGAAAAGCCCTGAATACAGCAGCTTGCCGTTCATCGTGCAGTTGTGGGCTACCCCTCCCGCCAGACACAACCGCTTCATGCCGGTGGCCTCACGGTGGTGCCGGAGAATGTGGAACACGATCCGCTCAAGCGCTTCCTGCAGTGACGCACTCACATCTCGATGCTGCTGGGTGAAAGGCATTCCCTTTCGCCTGATCTCGATGTTGCGGAGCAACGCCGGACCGATGCGGTCGAGGTGAACACGGTAGCCACCGTTGGCGGAGAGCTCGTAGAACTGCTCGAAGAGCTCGCGATAGGGAGCGGGGTCGCCATAGGGCGCGAGTCCCATTACCTTATACTCGTCGAACATGCCGTAGCCGAGACAGCGGATCGTCTCGAGATAAAACAGCCCAAGAGAATTGTCCTCCGGGAAAGCCTCGATTTCCGTAATTTCTGTGCCAGACCCTACCGCCACAAGGCCCGACAGGAAATCACCACAGCCATCAATCGCTAGAATGAGACTTTGTTCGAAGCCCGACATTGCAAAGGCGCTCACGGCGTGCGCCTGATGATGACCTACGAATGAAATACGCGAACTGTCCAACTTAGTGCCGAACTCACGCGCTAACAGGTTCTGCACCAACATTTTAGCATCCAACGGAGTGGAGAGAATGTCCGGTTGGGAAGCGGACATACCTTCAAGCATGGCGTTGGCATAGGGCTCGCTGGCGTAGACCGCGACACGATCAATGTCGCTGAGCTGAACCCCGGCCGTCGAGAGACAGTATTGAATCGAACCACTTGGCAGCTTGTTCGAGTGCTTGATTCGATTGAGGCGTTCCTCTTCTACGGCGGCTATCACCTTTCCGTCTCGGACGAGCACCGCGGCGCCATCGTGCATAAAGGCGTTCGGACGCTCGAATCGGTTTTCATGGACTTGGTCAAGTCCGCCGCTGATTCCTAGGCACAGCATTTCTTTCTCCAAATAGTAACGGGAAGCCAAATTGGCTTACCTCGACTGTTTCCAACTAAATAGGCCGTGTTGTCGCCTGCAGCTGCGACCGCCCGTCAGGCATCAGCGGCATCGAAGAAAGCCTCATAAACGATCAATGAGATGCTTCGACTGTGACGCCTACAGTGCCATCACGCCGAGAGCTTGGCTGGATCATCCAATCCTGAGCGGCTGCTGACATGTATCCGGCGATGTCGTTTTCATCGGCAGAACCAACTTGCGATGCCGCCTGTTCTTGGGAAGGGCGGCCGTCGACGAATAACAGTACCGCCCCCGTGAACTGGCCCGATTTCATTCTCCGAAGCGACCATGGTCGCACCGCCCGACATTGTCGGCCAGTTGCGACTCACTTTCTCGGCACGACCTCCACTGCACGTCAGGGCGCATCGAAGATTTTCTCCTTTGGATTATTCCTAAGGCAGCTTTCGTCACGCGATAGAGCAGCGTGTGATTGGTGCGTGAGGCTCTTTTTTGTCCATGCACGATTCCGGAAGAGTGATGAAATCGATTGTTTTGATCAAAGTCATCCACGCTATGAATAACAGCCGCAGCACATGCGTTTTCAAAGCGCTTCAGGCTTCCCGGATGGCTACTCCGATGTGAAGCGCATGGCATTCCAAGCGCTCTGTCAACCAAACGATGAGTATCGGCGTCGACCCTCATTGCCTTCGTCTTCGCGACTCCGTGACAGCGGCTGGCATTGTGTTTGTAGGGCATCGGGCGAAGATCATGTCGATCGGCCATCTCGCCTGCCTATTGACAAACCCTTGAACAATGATCCACGCACCAGCGCGATTGTGATCACGAGCGCCTCTGAGCTCGGGAGGTTCGGTTTTCTGAGGGATCCTGGGTCTCCGAAGCGATGGAGGTAGCTAGCCTTCCTGGTGCTATACGGTTGTGCTCTTCATGGAGTGGACGCATTTGCGTCTCGAAAGCGGTTCTTCAGTGGAACCGGCGCCAAGGCCCGTCTGTGGTCGTTCAGAACACGGGGTGCCGTCTCCAAACCGGATATTGGAGCGGGCAGCCGCCGGAATTTGACCCATGGAAATGAGCGCCTGTCAGGGTTCGAAAACGGCGCGATTCATCGCGGCTGTTTCATGGTGTCATTCCTGACATGTTCTTTATAATCGGCAGCTTGCGGATAGTCTTGCCCGTCGCCGCCCGTAGCGCGTTGGCGACGGCCGGGCCGATCGGCGGCACACCTGGCTCACCAACTCCCGTGGGCGGCTCCTCGGACGGCACAATGTGCACCTCGACTCGCGGCATCTGCTCGATCCTGAGCGGTGTATAGGTATCGTAGTTCTCTTGGTCTACGACACCGCCATTCAGGGTCAGCTCCTCCTGGAGGATCGCGCCTAGCCCGAAGCCGATACCGCCCTCCATCTGAGCGCGAATCTGGTCAGGATTTATCGCGGTGCCGCAATCTACCGCGCAGACGACGCGGTCGACCTTGAAACCATTTTCATCGTTGAGGGTGATCTCCACCACATCGGCGACATAGGTCGAGAGGCTTTCATGCAGGGCCACGCCGCGGAAACGGCCTTCCGGCAGAGGCTTGTCCCAGCCTGCCTTCTCAGCAGCCACTTTAAGCACGGCGGCATGCCGTGGATGGTGACCGAGCATTGACAAGCGGAAGTCGACCGGATCACGGTTCGCAGCGGCGGCGAGCTCATCGATCAGGGTTTCCACCGCGTAAGCGGTGTGGGTGGAGCCTACCGAACGCCACCACAGCACCGGGATGTTCACGTCCGTGGTGGTCAGCTCGACCTTCAGGTTCGGGATCGCATAGGGCAGGTTGGTGGCGCCCTCTACGGAGGTTGGATCGATGCCGTTCTTGATCATCGCCGCAGAGGTCGAACCGCCCAAGACCGATTGGCCCACGATGTGGTCATGGAGAGCGACGACATTGCCTTTCTTGTCGAGCCCCGCCTTGACTGCGTGCACATAGGCCGGCCGGTACCGCCCACCCCGCATGTCATTCTCGCGGGTCCACTGCACCTTCACTGGCTTGCCGCGTCCCAGTGCACGCGCTGTGGAAACAGCTTCGATAATGACATCTGCATCCAAGACCGCGCGGCGGCCGAAACTGCCGCCGGTCTTCATCACGTGCAGCCTCACCTTGTCCGGCGTGGTGCCGCCTACCTGAGCGGCAGCCGCCTGATAAAGGTCGGGCATCTGGTGTCCGCCCCAGACGTCGATGGTGCCGTCTTCGTTGATTCGGGCGGCCGCGTTGAGTGGCTCGATCGAAGCATGGACAAGATAGGGGAATTCGTAGTGCCCCTCGATGATTTTCTCAGCACTGGCGAACGCTGCGGGAGTGTTACCGTCGTCGCGCGCGGTGGCCGCGCCCAGATCGTCTGCTGCCTTGTTGTATTCGGCCATGATCTCGGCCGTGCCGCGCCCTTCGGCCTTCTCCTCGTTCCAGGTCACCTCCACGAGGTCGCGGCCCTTGAGCGCCGTCCAGGTGTCCCTGCCAACCACGGCAATGCCTCGCGGCGTCTGGACGACATCGACAATGCCGTCGAGTGCCTTGGCCTTGGTTGCGTCGAAGCTCTCGATCTCGGCGCCGAACTTCGGCGGATGGATCATAACGGCCGTCTGGAGTCCCTCCATCATGAGGTCGATCGTGTAGGTCTGCGCGCCGTTGGTCTTGCCGGCGGAATCGTAGCGCTTGAGGCTGTCCGATCCGATCTGGGCCCACTTGTCGCGCGGCTTTAGCGGCACGTCGTCGGGAACCGGCATTCCCGCTGCGGCTTCAGCCAGGTCACCGTAGCGCGCCTGCATCCCTGAGGCGTGCGACACGACCCCGGAAGCGACTTTGATCTCGCCGGCTGGCACATCCCACCGCTGCGCCGCGGCCGCCACCAGCAAGGCCCGTGCGGCAGCACCCGCCTTGCGGTAGCGTTCCCACGACGAGCCCATCGACGTGGAGCCACCAGTTGCCTGTGCGGCCCCGCCCCAGGCGAGATTGCCGTAGAACGCGGTATTGCCATATCCGCCGACCACGTCCACCTGCGCCCAGTCGCCGTCGAGCTCTTCCATAACCAGGGTGGCGATGCCGAAATAGGAGCCTTGTCCCATCTCGAACTGCGAGGAGTGGATGATGATTCGGTTCTCCTTTGTGATCTCGACATAGGTCTGGAACGGGTTCGCCTGAACCTTTGCAGGGGTCGTTTGTGCGATGTCGGGCGCGGCCAGCACTGGCCGGTAGCCCACTGCGAGGCCGCCGGTGGTGACGCCCGCGCCGACGAGGAACCAGCGGCGCGTGGGCCGCACGGCAGTATGCTTCGAGAGAAACTGCGACATGCCTCAAGTCTCCAGCCGGTTGGCGGTCTCGTGGATGGCCGCGCGGATGCGATGATAGGTGGCGCAGCGGCAGAGGTTGCCGCTCATCGCCGAATCAATATCATCGTCCGTCGGCTTAGGCGTTTCTGTAAGGAGGGCCACGGCCGACATGATCTGGCCAGACTGGCAATAGCCGCATTGAGGTACGTCGAACTCGGCCCACACGGCCTGGACCGTTTCGCCTATCTTGCCCGACACACCCTCAATGGTGGTGATCGAGGCTCCTTCGATGTCGCCGACTGCGGTCTGGCACGAGCGCGTCGGCATGCCGTTAACGTGAACCGTGCAAGCGCCGCACTGGGCAAGCCCGCAACCGAATTTCGTTCCCGTGAGTCCGATGACGTCACGGACCGCCCAGAGCAGCGGCATCTCTGGATCGACGTCGAGTGTTCGCGCCTCGCCATTGAGGGTAAAAGCGACCATTGCTTGCTCTCCTTGTCCTGAGCTGGCTATCTCGTTGAGCCTCCGCCCGCCTGGCAACCGAGCTCTTGTTGCTGAGGCCTAGCGACCACACCGTAGGAACGCGCAGCTCAAGCAACAAGCCGCTAGGTTGGCGAGTTACGAGATCGTGAAGTGGGTCGTGTCGAAAGGCTGGAGGCAACTGAATGTCATTTTTTGGGCGGACAGGCCGCTTTAGGCTGGGTTACACGAGACTGGACATTCGGGTCGTCGCGAACATCGACCGCTGGTCGGCCGCGTCCGGCAGGGCCCTGATTGGCTACACGAAATGAAATGGGACTACTATCGATGGGGGCCTACCTCGACCCGCAACCTCCACGACTGGACCCTCAGGTTTCCGGCTATCGTCCCGGGCGGTGGCCGAGCTCGGCGCCTCGGACGCGATAATAGACGGTGAGGCGTTCGTCGTTGACCAGAAGGCTTGTCGCGCATTCCCAGTCTTCAGCGGGCTCTTGGCCGCGGCGGGAGACGTCAGGACCATGCTTGCCGGCTTCGACCTGCTCAAGATCGACGGCGAGGGTCTTCGCGATCGGCCACTCGTCGATCGGCGCAAAGCGCTAGTTAACCTGCTGAGACGCCGCCAAACGGCATCGTTCTGAGCGACGAGATCAGCGGCGGCAGCGACATTCTCGCGCAAGTCTCCCAGTTCGGCCTCGAGGGCATCGTCTCCAAGCTGCGTGTCAGTCCATATCGATCCGGCCGGCGCCAAGAATGGGTGAGACAAAATGCGTGCTGAGTGATGAGTTCATCGTCATCGGCTGCGAACCCGGCAACAGTTACGGCGGTCGGGAAGCGTGCTCTGGCGAATGTCGAGGACGGAAATCTGGTGTTCGCCGGCGGCATTGGCACCGGCTTCAATGCGCGCACCGGGCCGGAAGTAAAGCGCCGGCTCGATGCCATTCCAATGGATAAACCACCGATTCCTAGTTTGAAGGCGAACGGTGCGGCATGGGCGGAGTGCCCTGCGCAGTCTGTACCTCCGCAGTCGATTGTCGAGTTCGAAGGGGGTGTGATTGGCGTCGAGACCGCTCCAGCCATGGCTATCAGCACGCCGAGTGCGTTGTTTTCGATCAGTTCTCGAAATGAGCGGGTAAATACCTTTCACTTGCCGAACGGGGTTTGCTGTTCACCGGCTGGCATCCGATGGCAAACCTTTCAACGCGGCGGCGATCTGGCGCTTCGCTGCTGGGGGCAGAGGCAGGATGGGACGCGGGGGTTCGGCACTGCAAACGTCGAGCAATTCAGCGAGTGCATAGACGACGCGAAGGCTCGAGAACTCCTTGAAGAGGCTCCAGATCGGGACCAGCGCGGCATTGATCCGTCGCGCTTCGGCCGCATCGCCCTGTTGCGCCGCTGTGACGATCGTCATGCAGACCTCGGGCAGGATGCCCGCGAGGACGCTGTACCATGTGTCGGCGCCGGCGATCATGGCCTCGGCGGCGTTCCAGTCGCCGCTGTAACCAATCGAGAACCCTTCCGGCAGTGTGCGCCTCTGGGCGGTCAGGTGGTTCTTGATCGCATCGCTTTTGTCTGTCGGATTCTTGATGGCGACAATCCCAGCCACCTTTGCCAGGCGGCTGACAAGGGGTGGACTGAAATGGAAATGCGTCGTTCCTGGATTGTCGTAGACGACGATCGGCAGGCCACTTTCGCGCGCCACAGTGGAGAAATGATCGAACACCTCGTCATCAGTAAGCGGGGTGTAGGAGGCGGCGGCAAGCAAACCCGCAGCTGCTCCAAGGGCCTTGGCGTCTTGCGCGAGCCCCACGGCTTCATCGGTGCGCAGCGCGCCCACACCCACCACGACCGGCATTTGCCCCGCCGTTTGGTCCAAGGTCTCGGAGAGCGCCCGCCGCCGTTGCTCGCGCGACAGATAGATGTATGTGCCGGTGCTGCCGAGAAGACCGATGGAATCGACCTGAGCAATGCCAAGCCGAGCAATCAGCCTGCGCAGGGCAACGCTATCGACGCGGCCGTCACGATTGGTCGGGGTGATGGGGAACGCGGAAAGACCGCTCAGGAATGCCATGGCAAGGCTCCAGATCTATGTGTGAGCGCAGAGGTGGCCGCACGCCAGGTCATTACAAGACGTCCAAAGCCCGCCGCAGATCGGCGATCAGGTCATCAGCGTCTTCAAGCCCCACCGAGAGACGCATGAGATCCTCGCCGACTCCATCGGCCAAATGGGCATCCTTGCGGATCGGCTGCCGAGCACGGGTGAGGCTTGCTGGATGATAGATGAGGCTGTCGGCATCGCCGAGGCTGACGGCGCGAATGATCAGGTTGAGCCGGTCCATCATCCGGCGCGCTCCTTCGTATCCAGCGTGGAGGCCAAAGGCCAACATGCCCGATCCGTTGGACATCTGTTTTCGCGCCGTCACCTGATCAGGGTGCGAGTCGAGGAACGGATAACTCACAAATGCCACCGCCGGGTGCGCTTCCAGCGCCCGAGCCACCGCAAGGGCTGTGGCGCTGTGCCGTTCCATACGCAGCGTCAGCGTCTTGAGACCGCGCAGGATTAGGAAAGCTGACATGGGCGAGAGCGCTGCGCCGGTGATGTAGCGCAGGCCCGTTTCATGCAGCGTACGGAGCGTTTGGGCGTCGCCGAGAAGCGCCCCGCCAAGGGCATCGCCATGACCATTGATGTACTTGGTCATCGAATGGAGCACGATGTCCGCCCCGTGCTCAAGCGGTCGCTGGAGCGCGGGCGAGGCGAAGGTGCTGTCGACTGCAACCCTTACACCGCGCGCGTGAGCGCGCTCGGCAATTGCCGCTATGTCGAGGATGCGGCTCAGCGGATTCACCGGCGTCTCGAAGAAAACCAGCCGCGTCCGCTCGGTGATCGCAGCATCGAGATTGTGGGGATTTGACAGATCGACCGCGACGACCTTGATGCCGAAGCGGGGGACCGCCTGTTCGACCATGGCAAGCGTGTTCGCATAAAGCGTCTTGTGGACGATGAGTTCATCGCCCTGGGACAGGAGCGACAGGATCAGAGTGCCGAAGGCCGCCATCCCCGAGGCAACAACCAGCCCCGCCTCGGCTCCTTCCAGATTCGCGAGCCGCTGCTCGAGGATCTCGGTCGTGGGATTGTATTCGCGCGCATAGAGCCTTCCACCAAGGGCGGCGGCGGCATCGTTTGCTGCCACGCTTTCGAACCCATAGGTTGACGTCAGGAACACTGGCGGCTGGACGGCATTGGAAAAGCCGGCCGGATCGTAGCCATGATGGATCGCCCGGGTGGCAAATCCGGGGCTGGTGCGGTTGAGCGACCCCGTGGGAGCATCGGTTTCGGATTGATGGGAGCTGGTCATTCGGCCTCTGCGATCTCTCTTGGGGTTCCGAAAGATTGACGGCAACCTGGCCAATGTGAAATATCCAGTTGGCGATGAAAGAGATGGTCCAGTCTTCTAGTGCCGGGTCTGCAGCGCGCTCGCACGCGATGGGTGCACGCCAGATATACGAAGCCCTTCGCGAGCAAATCCTCGGCGGCGTCTACGAAACCGGCAGTCAGTTGCCATCCTCCCGGGCCCTGGCAAATGACCTCGGCGTTTCGCGAACCACGGTGACGGTCGCCTATGAGCAACTGGCTGCGGAGGGTTTCATCGAAGTCCGTCAAGGCGCACGACCTCGCGTTGCGTCTTCGTTGATGGGCCATGGGGCGGGGCGCACTCACGCGCAACGGGTCGGCCCGATCCACCTGTCCGCATATGGCGAGCGGCTGCGCGCGACGTCACCCTGGCCAGATTATCTGCCGACTGGGCTGAAGGTCGAGTTCCGCTATGGCGACCTCGCGCCGTCGGATTTCCCATCATTGGTCTGGAAACGCGCGATGAACGAGGCGATGGGGCAGCGCCCGCTGCGTCTTGCCTATGACGATCCTCGCGGCTCGCGCCGGCTTCGCCAGGCGCTTCAGGGCTATCTCTGGCGCGCCCGGACCCTGAGCTGCGACCTCGACCAGATCATAGTTGTGAACGGTTCGCAGCAGGGCCTTGATCTGTGCGCGCGCCTGCTTCTCGATCCCGCCGACCGTTTCGTCATCGAGGATCCGTGCTACAGGATGGCGCGTCAGGTCTTTGCCAGTACGGGTGCCTCACCCATCCCGGTCATCGTCGACGAAGACGGGATGAGGACCGAGTTGCTGGCGGGGATCGGAGCACGACTGGCTTATGTGACGCCATCGCATCAGTTTCCGCTGGGCGGCGTCATGCCGATCGCGCGCCGCCATCAGCTTCTGAAATGGGCGCGGCACAACAACGCCTATGTGATCGAGGACGACTACGACAGCGAATATCGCTACGACATCAATCCGGTCCCTCCGCTGCACAGTCTCGAGGACCACGGGGCTGTCATCTACCTCGGCACGATCTCCAAAACGCTCTCGCCGATGCTGCGCATCGGCTACCTCGTCGTCCCGCCCGAATTGCAGGAGGTCTTCGCAACCGCCAAACAATTCGCAGACCGGCATTCGCCGGTCGCTGAACAGGAAGCGCTGGCATCGTTGATCGAGAGCGGCGGCTACGAAAGCCATGTGCGCCGTGTGCGCAGGCTGAACGGCGAGCGTCGGGAAACGTTGTTGGGTGCCTTGCAGCACAGCTTCGGGGATCGCATCACTGTCCAGGGAGCAGATGCGGGACTTCACGTCGCGGTTTGGTTCAATGACCTGCCACGATCGCGGGAAACGGCCTTGGTCGAATCCGCCCGCGACGCTGGCCTGGGGCTACACCTGATCTCGCCGCTCTACGAACGGCCATCGGACCAAGGCCGCACCGATCGCGTCGGACTTGTCATGGGCTATGCCGCCTTGAGCATTCGGCAGATCGGGAAGGGCGTTGAGGTCCTGCGAGAGGTTGTCAAGCAGGTGCAAGACGCGATGCCGGCGCGGAACAACTGAGACGGGGCGACGCCGAAAGCTGGCGCTGAAAACGGTCCGAGGGCCCCCCGTATTTCTTTCCAAACAGCCAACTGGACCGGGAAAATGCCATGCAACTGGCGCTGTTGATCAGGCCAGTTTTGCAGCAGGTTTCCACGAGACGAATTTCCGAGAGCGATGATGACCTGGCGAGGAAAGCTGCTTCACGTCCATATCGCGCCTGCCGCCTCCTATGAAATGGAGGAGCTGGCGCAGGCGCAGCTTATTGCCGGCCAAGGCATTGTCGGAGACCGCTACTACCTGGGGACGGGGACCTATTCGGCGCGTCCCGACGTTCGGGAGGTGACATTGATCGAAGCTGAAGTTCTGGACGCCATCGCGAAGGGCGAGCCCAGGATTCCGGGCTTCAAGGCCAAGCTCGGACCCGAAGATCACCGGCGCAATCTGACGACACGAGGCGTTCCGCTTAGCCATCTTGTCGGCAAACGCTTCCGGGTCGGGGAAACGATTCTCAGGGCCGCCCGGATAAATGTGCCGTGCAAGTATATCGAGGAGTTGCTCGGGCTTCCGGGTCTCTACGAGGGGCTTCTGAACCGCTCCGGCCTGAACTGCACAATCGAGGTCGGGGGCGTGATCCGCCCCGGTGATCTGATCTTGCCCATCGACGAGTGAAACGCCATGGCCTCGCCGCGCATCATCATGAAGCTGACCGTGACCGCCGCCCGCAAGGAGCCGGGCGACGTGCTGGTCATCGACCTGAAACACCCACGCAAACCTGTGCTGCCGGCGTTCGAAGCGGGTTCTCACGTCGACGTCCATCTGCCTGAAGGGAAGGTGCGTCAGTATTCACTTTGCGGCGACCCGACCGAGCTTGGCCGCTACACCATCGCGGTGAAGCGCGAGAATGACGGCCGTGGCGGCTCGGCGTGGATCCACGAAACCATTGCCGTCGGTTCCACACTGCCTGTCTCCGCGCCACGCAACCATTTTGCGCTCAAGCCAGGCGAGGGGCCGACTTTGCTGCTGGCAGGGGGAATCGGGATCACCCCGATTCTGGCCATGGCGCGCGCGCTCACCCGGCAGGCCAAGCCCTTCGAGTTGCACTATTTCACCCGCAGCCGGGCGCTCACGCCACTCTTGGCGGCGATCGGGAGCGATCTTCCTGGCGGCAATGTGCGGATCCATTTCGACGACGAGCCTCAGACCCGGCAGAACATCGCCGCGCTGCTGGCGAACCGTTCGGACGACGCGCAGACATACTACTGCGGACCGCCTGGCTTCATGGCGGTTGTGGGGCGCGCGGCTCAACACTGGCCCGAGGGTACTGTTCATTTCGAAACTTTCCAGCCTCCCGAGTTTGATGGCGCGCCACCGGAACCATTCGTCATAGAACTGGCTGAGGGCAGGGTGGTTGAGGTTTCGGCTGAGACCACGGCACTGGCCGCCTTGCGTGCGGCCGGTGTGCCGTTGATGGCCTCGTGTGAGAACGGGGTGTGCGGGACCTGCGAATGCGCAATGCTGGCGGGACAGCCGATCCATCGGGATGCCGTCCTGTCCAAGGAGGCACGCGGCCACCGCTTCATCCCCTGCGTGTCGCGCGCGACAGGTGTGTTGAAACTCGATCTTTGACCATTTGGGCGGGGTCCTGTGAGACCGGCAGCTGATTTGCGGGAAACTGAATGACGAGGAAACTGGAATATCTGAACGAGATCGAGCGCTGCGTCTCCTGGCTCGCAGCCTGGACGATCCACCACGCCAACCACGTCCGCGAGGGCGATGAGATCAAGGTCGGGGGGCATCAAGCCTCGTCCGCGTCGCTGAGTACCATCATGACCGCGCTCTACGGTTCGGTCCTGCGCCCGCAGGATCGGGTGGCGGTCAAACCCCATGCGGCGCCGATCTTCCACGCACTTCAGTATCTGGCGGGCAACCAGACCCACGAAAAGCTCATGAACTTCCGCGGCTACAAGGGCGCGCAGAGCTACCCTTCGCGGACGAAGGATGTCGACGATGTCGACTTCTCGACCGGGTCGGTGGGTCTCGGCGTTGCTCAGACGCTGTTCTCGTCGCTGGTGCAGGACTACGTCTCGGGTCACGGCTGGATGAAGGAGCGTGCCGAGGGCCGAATGGTCAGCCTGATCGGCGACGCCGAGATGGATGAGGGCAACATCTACGAGGCCCTGATCGAAGGCTGGAAGCACGGGCTCAGGAACTGCTGGTGGGTGGTCGACTACAATCGCCAGTCGCTCGACGCCGTGATCCGGGAGGGCCTCTGGCAGCGTTTCGAGCAGATTTTTCGCAACTTCGGCTGGGACGTGATGGTCCTGCGCCACGGCGCTCTGCAAGAGGCTGCCTTTGCCGAGCCGGGGGGCGAGAAGCTGCTCGAGTGGATAGAGCGCTGTCCGAACCAGCTCTATTCGGCGCTGACCTTCCAAGGGGGTGCTGCCTGGCGCAAGCGGCTGCTCGACGAGATCGGAGACCAAGGGCCGGTCACCACTCTGATCGAACGCCGCTCCGACGACGAGTTGCAGGCGTTGATGACGAACCTTGGCGGGCATGACATGCCGAGCCTCCTCGAAGCCTTCGAGGCGGCGTCCAGGCATGACCGTCCCGTCTGCTTCATCTGTTACACCATCAAGGGCTACGGTCTGCCGCTTGCCGGACACAAGGACAACCACGCGGGGCAGATGACGCCCACGCAGATGGAAGACTACCGCCTGCAAATGGGCGTAAAGCGGGGTGAGGAGTGGGACAAATGGGCGGCCGCCACCTTGCCGGAAGCGGAACTTGACGCCTTCTTCGCAAAGGCGCCGTTCTTCAGTGAGGGGCGTAGGAGGCTGTCTGCGCCGTCGGTGCCGGTGCCTGAAACCCTTCCGTCACCGGGGCAGCCCGGCAAGCCGCTCTCGACCCAGATGGGGTTCGGCCAGATCCTGAACGACATCGCACGCGAGCGCAGTCTGCTTGCCGACCGCATTGTCACCACCTCGCCCGATGTGACGGTCTCGACCAATCTCGGTGGCTGGGTCAACCGGCGCGGCCTTTTCGCCCGGGAGACCATGGCGGACACCTTCAAGGCCGAACGCATTCCGTCGACCTTTACCTGGGAATTTGGGCCGAAGGGGCAGCACCTCGAGCTCGGGATCGCCGAGTCGAACCTGATGATCATGCTCGGGGCGCTCGGTCTCTCGCACTCGATCAATGGCGTGCGCCTGCTGCCGATCGGGACAGTCTATGATCCCTTCATCTACCGATCGGCCGACCAGCTAAACTACGCCTGCTATCAGGATGCGCGCTTCATGCTGGTCGCAACGCCCTCGGGCGTGACGCTAGCGCCCGAGGGCGGAGCACACCAGTCGATCGGCACCCCATTGATCGGCATGGCGCAGGATGGGCTTTGCGCCTTCGAACCGGCCTTCGTCGGCGAACTGTCCGTGATCATGCGCTTTGCCTTCGATTACATGCAACGTAATGGCGAGGGGGATCCGGATGAGACGACGTGGCTGCGTGATCAGACCGGAGGATCGGTCTATCTTCGCCTGTCAACCCGGCCGCTCGAGCAGCCGCTGCGCGACATGAACCCGGCGCTCGCGCGGGACATCGTCAATGGCGCCTATTGGCTGCGTCCGCCTGGGCCCAACGCGAGTGTCGTCATTGCTTATCAAGGCGTCGTCGCGCCGGAGGCGATTGCCGCGACGGGTCTTCTGGCGGAGGACCGGCGCGATGTCGGGCTGCTCGCGATCACCTCCGCGGACCGGCTTAATGCGGGCTGGCAGGCGGCGGAACGTGCCCGGCAGCGTGGCGCGATTGGCGCCCTGAGTCATATCGAGCGGCTGCTCGCGCCGCTATCGCGTGACTGCGGCATCGTCACCGTGATCGACGGCCACCCGGCGACGCTCGCGTGGCTCGGTGGGGTTAACGGGCATCGCGTGAAGGCGCTCGGGGTCGAGCAGTTCGGCCAGACGGGGACTATTGCGGACCTATACCGTCACCACGGCCTGGACACCAACGCCATCGTACATGCGGCGCAGGCGGTCAGTGCGGGACCGGCTGTTCGCTACCGGAAGGCGCTGCCTTGACCATGAGCGACCGGATGCTCCGTGGCTGGTACGGATCGGCTGTTTCCACGGGCGTTCCGGTTCGCTTCAAAGCGGACAGGGCCGGGACACTGTGGACGTTCTGATCGCGCTTGAGTAGCTTGTGCGACCCCCAGGGTCACCTGGGAATACGCAGGGAGGCGGCTTTTATTTAGCCTTGCGTCCAATTACGAATTCGATCCAATCCAGTCCGGAGCAAAAGCTCCGCGTCCTCCCGATTTTCGGCTTCGACGTAGCACCGCATTTCCGGGGCATTTCCGGATGGACGCAAATGCAAGACACGCTTATCCGCGAGAGTGATACGAAGTCCGTCAACATCGCTAACCTTGCTTACCACTCCAATCGACCCGACGAAGGCGGCGATGTTAGTTTCCGCTGAACGAAGGTATGTCATGAGGCGAGTGCTGCTTTCGACGGAAAAATTTTCCAAGCGATCCGCCGCCGCTGCCGGCAATTGAAAGGAACTGCCAATCTCCGACAGTGGCTGCCCACTTGTACTAACAAGGGAAAGTGCCGCAAGGATGGGGAGAAAACTGTCGCGTGTAGGTAGCGCTGGCAGTTTAGTTCCGTTCGGGTCAAAGTCCGTGCCGGTCAACAAACCACCGTTTGCTTCGAAACCAACCACGCGCTCGTGACCCGACGCAACCAAATCGAGCATGGCAGCAATAACAAATGGCGATCCAACCTTGGTACGCACGACTTTAAAAGAACCTGCGGTCTCGATGCCAGAGTTTGATGTGACCGGCGTGACGACTGCCTTCGCTTGCAGGAAGTTCGCCGTAATCAGGCCTAACAAATCACCGCGAAGGGGGTCTCCGTGGTCGTCAGCTACCAGTGGGCGGTCACCATCGCCATCTGCCGAGACGACCGCATCAAGCCGATGCTCTTTGGCCCAGAGCTTGAACTGTTGAGCAGTCTCGTCAGAGACCGCTTCAGTGTCGACAGGAATGAAACCTTCCGAACGTCCCAGGGTTACGACCGTCGCACAGTGATATGAGAGAATGTCAACCAAGAGATCGCGCGCGACTGTGCTGTGCTGATATACGCCCACCGTTAAGCCCTTTAGAGCATTAATCTCCATAAGCTTTCGATTGCGCGCCATGAAAAAGGCCTTGCATTCGGCCTCCCGGTGCTGCCGACGTGCAACAGCACCATCAAGGACGTATCCGCGCTTCTCCAACTGCAAGGCGATGCGCGTTATCTCCCGCTCATCACCCTTGTCGATCTCACCGTCGGGTCGATAGAATTTTATTCCATTACGGTCGGCCGGAATGTGCGAGCCTGTGATCATCAAACAACCACTCTTACGCGCCTGAGCATACAGTGCCAGGGCAGGGGTGGGGACTGCGCCGCAATCGACTACGATGAAGCCGAGCGCGGACAGTGCCGCCGCACAGACGGCGGCGATGGCCGGACTCGAGGCGCGAAAGTCGCGCCCTATGAGTATCTCGTCGCCAATTCTGGCCAGGCCGGATTCCAGCAGGAATGTCGCGAATGCCGTTGCATATAGGGCAGAGGCGGCTCCTGCCAATTCTGTCGCCAGGCCCCGTAATCCACTTGTTCCGAATTTCATACCAAATCCGACGTTGCTAACCGGGTTTTGAAGGTAACATGCTCAAACTTTGGCTCGTCCGGAATGCCCATCGACAGATCCCTCGGACGAGAACAAGAAGTACATTCGGTTACCGTAGACGCGTTCGGTTATCGACGGTTACCCTTGTGAGGATTGACGCAGTCGGCGTCGGCGTGGGCAGCGCACCGTGACCTTCACGGCGACGAGGTTGGAGCGGATGGGGTCCGGGTCCGGCAGGGCTCCTCGCGGCTGGCTCACATGAGCGCTATCGCCATCGAGTGATTGTCTCAGTCTACATTAGCTCTGGGTCCCGAAAGCGCGTACAGGCCTGAGACGCAGCAAATCCTCTTATCTATCGCCGTTCGGTGTAGCTCCCGTTCAGAAATGCATGATAGACACTCTCGATGCCTTCCATGAGAGTGATCTTTGCTGCCCATCCCAAAGTGCGCAGCTTGTCGACGCTCATCAGCTTTCGCGGTGTACCGTCAGGTCTAGAGTGATCATGCGCGATCTCCCCAGTAAATCCGACTACACGGCAGATCATTCTAGTCAGCTCTAGGATCGTGATGTCCTGTCCGCAGCCGAGATTGACGTGATCATGGTCAGAGTAGTTCTTCAGAAGGAAGACTAATGCGTCGGCGCAGTCGTCGACGTGCATGAATTCCCGACGTGGTGTGCCCGTGCCCCAGATGGTGATTTGCTTATCACTTATGAGCTTAGCTTCATGCGCTTTCCGGATCAGCGCTGGGATGACGTGGCTTGACTGCAAGTCATAATTGTCGCCTGGCCCGTAGAGATTCGTCGGCATAGCGGAGATGTAGTCGCGGCCATATTGCTGGCGATAGGCTTGAGCCATTTTGATGCCGGTGATCTTGGCGACGGCGTAGCATTCGTTGGTGCGCTCTAGTGGCCCGGTCAAAAGCGCGCTTTCAGGAATGGGCTGTGGTGCCATCTTCGGATAGATGCAAGACGAGCCGAGGAAGAGGACGCGGTCGACATTGTTTTCGTGGGCTGCCGCGAAGATATTGGCCTCGATCATCAGATTGTCGTAAAGAAAGTCGACCGGATAGGTGGCGTTCGCGAGAATACCACCTACCTTTGCCGCCGCCATAATGATAGCGTCCGGTTTCATCACTGCCACGAAGTTTTCAACCTCGGTCTGTCGCTTGAGGTCTAGCTCTCCCCGAGGGGCGGCCACAACTTTGCAGTCTTCAGACGCGAGTCGGCGTACAACAGCGCTGCCCACCATACCTTTGTGGCCAGCGACCCACACGGTTTTTCCGTTCAGATCATACATTACGCTTCCTTCATGACTACAGATGTCTGCATGACCTTCAGGTCTTCGCGTACCATTTCCGCAGCAAGCTCGCGCACGGATGTCTCATGCACCCAGCCGAGCTTCTCCTTCGCCTTGGTAGCGTCACCCAGGAGAAGATCGACTTCCGTGGGGCGGAAGTAGCGTGGGTCCACTTGGACTAGGCATCTGCCGCTCGCTACATCATAGCCCTTTTCGCCGACACCCTTGCCACGCCATTCGATCTCGACGCCGATATCTTCGAAAGCCCACTCGACGAATTGGCGGACAGGAGTCGTTTTGCCCGTAGCCAGCACGTAATCATCCGGTTGATCCTGCTGTATCATCATCCACATACCTCGCACGTACTCACGCGCATGGCCCCAATCGCGTTGAGCATCGAGATTGCCGAGATAAAGCTTGTCCTGCTTGCCCAGGTAGATAGCAGCGGCAGCGCGGCTGATCTTGCGCGTCACAAAAGTCTCGCCACGAAGGGGGCTTTCGTGATTAAAAAGAATGCCGTTGGAAGCGTGCATACCATAGCCCTCGCGATAATTGACGACCATCCAGTAGGCGTAGAGCTTGGCGGCGGCGTAAGGGCTGCGCGGATAAAAGGGCGTCGTTTCGTTCTGCGGTACGGACTGCACGAGGCCGTATAGCTCCGAAGTCGAGGCTTGATAGAAGCGGGTCTTGCCCGTCAGACCGAGGAGGCGAATCGCCTCAAGAAGTCGCAATGTACCGATACCGTCTGCGTTTGCTGTGTATTCAGGTGTTTCGAACGACACCTGCACATGGCTCTGAGCAGCCAAGTTGTAAATTTCGTCTGGCTGAGATTCCTGAACCACGCGGATGAGGTTAGTCGAATCAGTGAGGTCACCGTAATGCAAGATCAGGCGCGGATCGGATTCGTGCGGGTCTTGGTAGAGGTCTTCGATACGACCCGTGTTGAAGGAAGAGGAACGTCGCTTAATCCCATGAACGATGTAGCCTTTTTTGAGAAGAAGACGGGCAAGATAGGCACCATCCTGTCCAGTTATGCCCGTAATAAGAGCAACTTTTCTGCTATCGCCCATTCTATTCCTGCTCTATTAAAGTTTAAAGTTTCGGCTCCGGCTCGCCACGCCGACACAATGTGCGGCCAGCCCCGTGCGCTATGGAGCACTTCGACAGATGCGGCGCGAAGCTCGTCATTGACAGTCCGCCAGCCGAGCACACCTCTTGCTTGGAGTCACAGCAAAATAGAGTTGCGCCGCTAACCTGTCGGCTTCGTACATGCGGTCTGAGTGCCGCTCAGCTCACGCCGTGAGCGACATGTACTCCCAGCACCTTGCAGCTGATTTGCTCATCCAGCAGTGAGTGAGGACGCCTTTCTTTCTTGCTTCAGCGTCTTCTAATGGGAATTGTTTGGATCAGTGAAATCGATTGTTTGGATAAAGTGCATCCACAGAATGGATGGTCTGACCGAGCAGCGGGGGCGCATCGCCGGCCCGGAGTCGTAGGCGCGAGCTTCCGTTCGGGGCGAGGACAACGTTCGTGGCCGCGAGCCCTCACCACAGCATCCGGCACAGGTCGTGCAGAACTTTGGGAGCAGACTGCAGATTCTGTCGATCAGCTGGTTCCAGGCGCGTCGAGCTGTCGACCTCATCTCGCTCGGTACCGGTTGCTGTATGCAGCCTTGCACCCTTGGCGTATGGCGTCGACGGAACGATTTGCTCCGGCAGGCAGTGTCGCAGCGTTTCCCGGCTGTTTCGGCTCTATTGGCCGGGCCCGCGTCAGCCGAGCCCCTTCATCATGGCATCCAACACATGGATGGCCGGCATCCATTCAATAGATTTTACATATGCCGCGGAGGCCCAGTAGAGAAGGCTGAACCGGAAGCGAGGGCATCGGCTTCAAGCTGTGCGAGCGTCACGGGATTAGTGGGCAGTGCTGAGTGAGCTCTTCTGCCCTATGGCCCGGCCTCTGCCAAGCGCCCGGCGTAAGGGTCTACGTGTCGACTAAGGATACCAAACCGGGCAACCTCCTCTCTGAACGAGATTTCCGAAAATGCATGTTAGTGGATTGGAAAAGCGCCGGTTCGTCGTCTCTCGGAGGCGTACGGGGTTCGGTGATTGTCTGTGGTCATTGGCGGCCGCTTGGCGCTACGCGCAGCGGTCGGGACGAACTCTAGTCATTGACTGGCGGGGGGCCTGCTACCTCGACCAACCCTTCACAAATGCGTTTCCGGTGTTCTTCCAGCCGATCAATGACATCGCTGGCGTGCCGGCTATTTCCGACGACCGGATCAACGACGTTTCCTTCCCTGGTCCATTCTTCCCGGAGTGGTGGAACAGGCCGGCGATCGAGTGCCTTTACCGGCCAGATGAGCAGATTTTCCAAGAGCGCGATGAGTTGGGCGAGCTCTTTCAGGCCGAACACGATGTCGAAGCGAACACAGTAGTGTGTGACGCTTGTCTGATGTGGCGGTGCGATGAGGATGCAGAGCGGCAGGTGTTCCAGAGTGTCCAGCCTCGGCCAGAAATTCAAGCCCGCATAGATGCCATTTATCAGGAATGTTTTGAGGGGCACAGCATCATCGGGATTCATGTTCGGCACGGTAACGGTGAAGACATCATGGAGCATGCGCCCTACTGGGCCGATCCGGAGCTCGCCGTTCGGCAAGTGTGCGCTGCAATTGACAAGGCTAAGGCGTTACCGCACCCCAGGCCTGTGCGGCTGTTCTTATGCACGGACAGCGCGCGGATACTGGATCTTCTGTCGGCCAGGTTTCCCGATCTGCTCACTGTCCCGAAGCACTTCGGATCCAATCAAGGTGGCCCCTTACACACTGCAGCACTCGGGATTGACGGCGGAATTTCCGCCCTCGTTGAGATGTATCTTCTCGGGCGCTGCGATACCGTAATTCGGTTTCCCCCGACGAGCGCCTTTACACGATATGCACGCCTTTTCGCACCACGGGTAATTGAATTCGATCTGAAAGAGCCAAGTCGTTTGACTTTGATAGAAGGCAGCCAAGTCTCTGATCTCAGTTAAGACCCGCCACCTGCGCAATTCGGCAGACGCAACCAACAGGCATAGTTGAATGCGCATTTCTCACCGACGCCAGTGGAGGCGTCGTACATTACCGATAGCGTCGTCATCTGACGCCGCCTGCAACGCGCCAGAACTTCGCTGTTACGCGGGGGCCGCAGACAAGCCAGAGCGACGGCGATCGTGACGCTGACGCTCGAAAGAACGCGGGCGATCACTCCAGAGACGAAATTGAGGTTGGTTATGAAAGTCATTCCCGTGATCATCAGCGGCGGAGCCGGATCGCGGCTATGGCCCGCCTCAAGGCAATCGCACCCCAAACCTTTCCTCAAAGTGGCGGATGGATATTCTCTCATTCAGCAGACTGTGCTGCGCGCCGCTTCGATAGAAGGTGTCGTGGAACTCGTCGCTGTGACATCCGGGGACCACCTCTTCCTGACCAAGGACGAATTTGACGAACTGGATTCCGTGGTCCTGCCACGCACCTTTCTGCTCGAGCCCGAAGCTCGGGATACGGCCGCCGCCGTGGCTGCAGCCGCGATCCATGCGAGGGCAACGCAAGGCCCTGACGCGATCCTGTGCGTCTTCCCGGCCGATCACCTGATTAGCAACCTGCCTGCGTTTTTAGACGTCATGGGCCTGGCCATGGAACATGCGAAGCTCGGGCGGATCGCCACATTGGGCATCACCCCAACCAGACCGGACACCGCATTCGGCTACATCGAAGCAGATGGTGAGAACGTCGTCCGTTTCGTTGAAAAACCGGATCTGGATACAGCCAAAGCCTATGTCGCGTCTCAACGCTTCTTCTGGAACGCCGGCATCTTCTGCTTCAGTGCGCAAACCATGCTCGACGAGATGGTTTTGCATTGTCCCGAGGTGCTCCAGGCCGTCGCCGACAGCTATGAGAACGGCCGCGCCAGTCAATGCCAAGGCTTTGCCAAAATCGAACTCGCGCCTGAGCATTTCGGTTCCGCGCCGCGAATCTCGCTCGACCACGCTGTCATGGAGAAGACTAACAGACTTGCCGTGATTCCCTGCGACATGGATTGGAACGACATCGGATCTTGGAACGCAATGGCCGATTTGATCGCCCCCGACGAAAGCGGGAACAGGATACGCGGCGATGTGCACATGGTCGACACGACCGGCACCTATGTGAGCTCCGACAAGCGCGTCATCGGCACGGTGGGCGTAAGCGATCTGGTGATCGTGGATTCCCCGGACGCTTTGCTTGTCACATCCCGCGACCGCGTTCAGGACGTTAAGAAGCTCTTCGAGGGCCTCAAGGCTTCGGGACATGAAGCTCATCTGGTCCATAGCACGGTACACCGGCCCTGGGGTGCCTATACGGTTCTGGAGGAAGGCGAGCGCTTCAAGATCAAACGCATCGAGGTGAAGCCCGGTCGCCAGTTGAGCCTGCAGATGCACTATCATCGTTCGGAGCACTGGGTCGTGGTCAGCGGCTCCGCCAAAATCGTCAATGGCGAGCAGGAGTTGTTCCTGGGGACAAACGAATCTACTTACATCCCCTGCGGCCATAAGCATCGGCTCGAGAACCCAGGCAGAATTGACCTGGTTATCATTGAAGTGCAGAGCGGCGATTATCTCGCCGAGGATGATATCGTTCGCTTAGACGACGAATATGGTCGAACGTAGATAACAGTACAAAAAACGTTGAACGGCGAGCCGTCGCTCAAGGATTTCTGTCGTGGGTACTGGGCCTGACATTGGCAAGCAGCGGGCCGAGCGTGTCATAGTATCCGCCCCGCACTCTCATCAGGCACTCGATCGTGGACGAAAACATCGGTGAGCGCTTGACAGCTCGCCGTCCGCGGTAACGAAGACTTCAGATATTTCTTAGGCGGACCCGTTGCTCAGCTGTCCAACGGCACAGCCGTATTTCAGCCTGGAGGCGGCAATGAAATCCTCATCGCTGCAGATGCAGCGGCCGCTGGAATCTCTGGCTTTCGGATCATGGAGGTGAGAACCAAGGGGGCGCAGTAGATTCACGCGAGTGCTGGTTGTCGGACTCATCGGAAAACCCGCACTATGCTTGACCAGGTCTGCGGCAAGCATGATCCCGGCAAGCGCTGATTGAAAGGCCATCGGAACCACGGTTCGAACGAGACGACTTCCATAGCTAAGCTGGAACACCAGACCGCCGCAGATAGCCTGCTGATAAAAGGAACGGAGGGGCTGGCCAACAAACGCGGCGAACGGCTCAAACGGCACAGCCATCGCCGTAGCCACCCGAGCTACGAACTCATTGGGGACTCCGGTATTGGTCTGCAGGAGCGTTTTTACCTCATCGTGTGCTTCCGGCATTCCGAGTTCCTCCGCGACCAGTTGGTGTTCGTCCTTGGATTTCCCGGTCGGCATGTACATGCAGCAAAGGCAAGCCTGGCCGTCATCGAAACCATGCCGCGAGATGCCTAGATCTTGCTCCTGAGTCCAGGCGTTCGCGATCCATCGGGGCAGAGCACCTTGGACAGCTAGACGGTCGGCGGCGGTGTCAAGCGCCACACCCACTCGGTCGAATACCCAGTCGCCCCGGCGCGCAACATATTCTGCCCACTTCATAGGGTGCGCCTCGACTTCAAGGGCGGTGGACCGAAGGGCGTTGGTTGCGAGGGCCGCCTTAGAGAGGCCGACCACCGCCTGACCTGCCAACACGTAGCGCTGCAGGTTTGAGAGTTCGATAGCTTCGTGATCAACTACATGCAGGCGCCCCGACAGACCGGATTGCCTCGCCAGCGCCCAGAGCGAGCCATGGCCTATCGCGCCGAGCCCAACGAGGTGCGTTTCGCCAAGGTCGACAGGGAAGTTTAAGGGGCTGGAATCGCCGGCGTTGCTCTTGTTGTAGGTGCATAAAGAGAGGTCGATGTTCTCGTCCAGCTCGGCGCCGGTCAGCTGGGAAGCAAAGATGGTTCGAAAGACGTTGGCCGCGGCGAAGCAGCTTGCGGCGCCAGCTCCATAAGCTCGAGTTCGGCGCCCGTGGCGACCCATGGCCTACCGAACAGAAGACGACCCGTTCCTATGCGGCGGAAGATTTTCCAGATTTCTTCGAGGATCCGGATTCCACAGTGACCGTGTTGTCGGTTCGGCGGACTTTATGGGAAAGATAACCGCCCTCGATGCCGAGGCGCACAGGCCCGAGGAAACGCCGACGCCGCAATATCTCTCGCGGCATTACTACGATATAGCGATGCTGCTCGATACCGAAGATGGGAAGGGTGCGGCCTTCGACTTTGAGCTGCTCGAACAGGTAGCCAAGAACAAGGCGGTCTTTTTCCGCTCTAGCTGGGCGAGCTACGATACGGCGCGGCCCGGGACGCTTCAGCTCGTGCCGTCCGAAATGCGACTGCGGACCTGCGCTCCGACAACCGTGGCATGCCGCCGATGATGTTCGATGAAAAGCCACTGTCGTTCGACGAAGTCGTTTCGCGTCTCCGGAAATTTCAAGAAACCATCAATGCCTCGTCGCCCGTTCTGCAGAAGCCCGACGAGTAATTCAAGTCTGAGCAGCGTTACGGCCGAATACAGGGCCCGTTGTCCCAATCGGGACAATCGGCCGGCACTGGCGGCGGCGTTACGGCGACAGGAACAGTCCTCGACCTTTTTACTTCGCCAACGACCGCTTTGCGCGCCCAATCTCGGTCGTTGAACGGTCTTAATCGAAACCCCAAAACCTGCCGGTCCGGTCAGCTAGAGCGTTTCAGATTTTGACAGAAGCGTATCCAGCGTTTGCGAAGTAGTTTCTGCATTCATTGGGTTCGATGGTTGAAACGAGGTGGCCGATGTGTCGCCAGGTGTCGTCGATGGTTCGGGGTGGGCCGGATCTCGAAGATGGGCAACCGTTATATCCGACGTTTGCTATATCTGGGCGCAATGGCGCAGATCATGCTTAGACGTAGGCTCAAGCGCGAGCCGGGATCGGATTGGCTATCAAGCATGTTGAACCGGAAGAAGGCGAAGGTCGTCGCCATCGCTTTAGCGCATCGCATGGCAAGAACAATCTTCGCAGTCCTTAGGGACGGATCGCGTTACGAGCCGCAGGCAGCCTGACAGGCTCTCGGAATGGTCAGGGCAAAGTGAGGTGATGGCGAACAAACGGAGACGAAGAACCAGGACACCCCGATCAATCCGAAGCGCCTCGAGCGCGCTCGATTGAGTGGGACCTGTTCTCCAAGCGGATATTCATCAGGGCGCGCAGCGATCCCGTTGCACATTCAGACGCCGTATACATGGCCGCAACCGACCTGTTCACCAAATCCAATCCGACACCCTTGACCCGCAGGAGCCATCCATACATGGGTTGAGGTCGGGCGAGTATGGCGGCAGATACCAAAGCCTGGCGCCTGCGGCGCGGATCATCTGCCGGATGGCGGCCGACTTGTGGGAGCCAAGATTATCCATGACGACGATGTCGCCGGGCTGGAGCACTGGCACGAGCTGCTGCTCGACATAGGCCCGGAAGCTCTCGCCGTTGATCGGTCCATCGAAGACGCAAGGGGCAGCAAGACGGTCGAGCCGCAGGGCGCCGAGGAAGGTCAGCTTGCGCCAGTGGCCGTGCGGAGCAAAGCCGCGCAGGCGTTTGCCGCATGGTCCCCAGCCGCGCAGCGGTGCCATGTTGGTCTTGATCCAGGTTTCGTCGATGAACACCAGCCGTTCCGGATCGAGACCCGCCTGCCAGGAACGCCAGCGTTGTCGTCGGCGGGCAACATCGGCGCGAGCTTGCTCAAGGGCGAATAGCGTTTTTTTTGAACCGCAATCCTTCGCGCCGCAGGAAATGCCATACCGTGTCGTGCGAGACCTTCACACCGCGCGCCGCAAGTTCGTCCTTCAGCCCATGCAGCGACAGATGCAACGTCTGGTTGATCCGTTCCACGATGAACGCCCGGTGCGGCTCCAGAACACGCTTGCGGTGGCCGCCCATCTTACCCGGTGCCACAGACCCATTCGCCCGATAGCGCTGCGACCACTTCACCGCCGACGAAACCGCCACGCCAAAACGAGCCGCCACCGAGCGGCAGCTCTCGCCAGCCTCGATCGCGCCAACAACACGCTCACGTAGATCGTTCGAAAGGGGAGCCGTCATCTGATGCTGGCCTCCGATCCAGCCAGCATCTTGAATCACAAAACCACTCTCACGGGAATCCCGCAGATTCAGTCAAAATCTGAACTGCTCTAAGCGATGTCCATGTAGGGTGGGATCCGGCCTAGACTATGTTGGCCGATTCCTGTGTTGGGGCGGATATTGGGCGTCCGTCGGCACACCAATCGATCCGGCCCCCCTTTATCCAGAAGTGGCAGCCACACTCGTTCAGTTGATGCACGGACGGTTGCACTGTGGGCCGACGCCAGAAATCCCGGATCACGTTCCAACGCGGTCGGCGGCTAGGGTTCAACGACAGGCTGATGGTCTTACCGCACCCGCCCGGGCAGGACAGGCATGCCCACTTCTCGATCTGCCCGTCGCGGACGACGAGCAGTTTACCAGGTGGGATCACTACGCTGGTGGGAAAGATCGGCGTGTTCTCGGTGATTAGGTCGAACCGGAGGACCCCGAGGAAGCGCAGGATGCGCGCGATGCTGTTTTTCACCTGCTAGCCCACAATGTCTAGGAACGGTGTCACGTCGCCAGCGCCGCTGGTTGAATCGGAACTGCAGACCGGGCAGCCGTCGCGGTGCGGGTGGGCGATGAAGCGGTCGTCGCGGGCATGCCAACGGCGAATTCGGTTCGGGATCATGCCCTCTATTCCATGGAAGCCGGTGAGAGCGGCGATCAACTCGTCGACGGCCACTGAGGCTATCTCGGTGGTGAACGTGACGACCGCCGGCGCGGGTTCGCCGCCCCCGATGACGTAGGCCTCGTCCTTGCGACGCTGGTACTCCTCGGGACGAGTGCGCTCCAGATCCTCCTCGTTCGCCCGCGCGGCGTTCACCACGCCCGAGCAGATCAGGCACGGGCGTCCGGGCAGTATGGTAGTCACGCGGCCATTTAGGTCGGCACTGTGCGTCTCGGTAGGTGCAACCATGCGGAGGCCGACATCGATCACCGGGATGCCATAGAAGTAGGCGAGGCGATTGATGAAAATTCGGCCTGAGTTGTCGTCGGTGCAACCGAAGACGAAGTCCGACGCCTTGAGAGCGTCGCGCACCTCCACCGACTTCACCCAAGCCTTGCTGGTGACAAGATGGCACTCGACGCCCATGGCCTCGATCTCGCGCTTGAGGATATCGACCTTGGGCATCCCAACATCGGACCTGTGGGAGCCGTGAACGCGGTTGAGGTTGCTTTCGGCCAAGGTGTCGTTGTCGATTAGGTAGATGCGACCGACGCCGAGCCGGGCCAGCAAAAGCGCCACCGGACTGCCGGTGCCGCCGCAACCGACGACGCAGACCCGGAGCGAGCGCAACGTCACGTTGAAGCCGTCGCCAAAGAGGCGGCGCTGGCGATCGAGATGCGACGAAACCATGCCCTCCATCTGCGCAGACGTGTGGCGTGCGTAGCGGCCGCCGACGATCTGCACGGCATCGGCCAGAAACCAGGTATTCCCGTCAAGCCAGATTCGGGCGCACACCGAGCCATCACCGCCGAGCACGATGCTGACCAGACCGCGCACGCCCTTGAGATGCGCGGTGCGGGCTAGCTCACGCTCGTTGCGGTCGTCCTGGTCGGAGAAAAAGGCGTGGCTGCCCGGATGGGTGTGCACGATCGCGGGCACCTTGCCAGCGATCAAGGCATCGCAGAGCAGCCGCATGAAAGCAGTAGTGCTCCAGGTCACATGCGTCGGCGAGGCGCTGATCCTCTCGGCCGCCGGGATGTCGACCACCTGGTGGGTTACCAGACGCAAACGGGGTTCGGCGGTCCAAGGATCGGCGATGATGTCGGAGGAGCCCAACAGCGCATAGGCCGCCGCTTCCGGCGCATCGCGCCCCGGAAGCAGCGGGCGGAGCAGAACCATGTGCTGCTCGAGAATGGTGACGTCGACGGTGGTCATCTCAGGCCGCCTTCTGGAACGCCAGCTCGGCGCGGGCGACCATGGTGCGAACTCCATCGATGCCGGCACGCCAGTCGGCGTGGCGGGACCAGCGCTGCCAGTTGGTGCCGGCGAACTGATGGGCGACATCGGCGCACTTGGCGTAGCCACCGGTCGACTTCAGCTTAATCCAGGGCGACGTATAGAACATGTCGACGCTGGCGTCCGGATAGCCAGCCGGTAGCTGGATCATGATGTCGACGGCCTCGCGGTCGAACTTGCCCGGCGGGAGCGGGAAGTTCTTGATGACGACGGCACCGGAACCGGCTTCGCCGATGATCTCATAGGTCAGGCCATTGTCCTCGAGGTAACGGCGGTCGACCGACGGAAGGGCAACCAGCCCCTCCGTCGTTTCACGGATCACGGTGATGAAGCGCTCGATGCCGTTGCCGGACAGATCCACCAGATCGGTGTCGGCGATCGGGCGATCATGGCTGCCGCGCACTTCAAGATAAATGGTGTAGCGCTCGTCGACACCGGCCAGATTGCGGAGTGCCTTACCGCTGATGAGGTTCCTGCCCCAGGACATCTGGCGCTCTTCGATGGTGAAGTTGAACGAGCGATCGGTCTCGAAATAGGCGAAGACCTCGGTGCCCTTGCCGCGGAGGTCGAAGGTCTCGTCCAGGCGGATGTCCTCGAACTCGCCGTTGGGCAGGATCGCGAACAGCGAGTAGTTCTCCACGTCGCGGACGCCGGCCGCGGCCAAGATCTGTCGCCCAAGGGCAATCGGATCGGCGACGGAGGTATCGTGATAGTTCACGCCGTCCTTGGTGAGGCGGACGCGGAAGGCGGTAATGGCGGCCTCGGCCGCACGGTGTTCGGTAGTCATGGTTCGGTGTTCTCCACGGGACAGCCGCGTGGTGCGGGCCCTCTGAAGAACTAATCGGAGCCTCTAGACTGAACCGGTAACGCTGCCCGAAACTTTTTTACAAGCGTTCCGGGGGGCAGGGCGCCACAGATGAAAAAGGCCGGGCAGCGCGGGCACGACCGGCTGCTTCGCTCAGCGGGAAGGTCGCCGGCCAGGATGGAAGAAATCACGTTGTCGACGGCTGCGCGTCGCGCAGTCAGCTTCTTCGGGTCGATTTCGATCCGCATCGGCTCGCTATCGGCAAGGTGCACGACCTCAATCGTCGACCCGGGGAAGGACTCCTGCGCAGCGAAGAAGAACGACGTCGAGGCTGCGTCCGTCTGCGACTTCTTCGTGGCGTGACCAGTTCTGACCCGGCGAACCAGCATTATGCCTGCAGCGTCCTCGAGGATGTCGTCTACCCGGACATCGATCGTGGCCGGGCCGGAATTGAGAAGGATCCCAGGATTGGCGATCTTGGTCATCCCAGCACGGCTCTCGACCAGTTTCGCGATCAGCGTCTCGGCGATGGCCCGGTATTCCTCGGCATAGCCGTTCGCGCTGACACCGGTCTCCTCGAGCGCCGCTCCGAGGCGCCGATCGACGTCAGCGGGGTCGACCTGATTGGGCGCTTCCTTCACCATCCAGTCCACGACCAGCTGTACGGCATCGTGCATCTTCATGAAGGTGGTCTCGAACCGCTTCCCGCCTACCTCGAGCAGATAGGAGTAGTAGAATCGGCGAGGGCAGCTGTCATACGTGGCCAACTTTGTGTCGCCGATCGAAACGGTGTCTTCGAACAGGATGTCCACCTTTCCCGCGTCCTCCGGCGGCAGCTCCAGGGCCGGATCGATGTGGGCCCTGGTCGCCGGTGGCACGATACGGTCGATATATACCGAATGCCCCCACCTCGAGCCCGCGGCATTCTTCGTCGGGGTGTAGAGCGTCAAGCGGTCCCGGGCTCGGGACATGGCCACGTAGAACAGGCATTCCTGCTCGTCGAGATGGGCCCGGTGGCGCATTTCCTTGCCGGTTCCTTCGAGACCTTGGATCAGACCATCGGCCGTCTCGATGCCCTGAAACATATTGGGCGAACGGGGCAGGCTGTTAGAGTTCACGCCGGGGAAGTGGACGGCCCGGAACTCCAGTCCCTTGGAGCCATGGATGGTCATGAGGCGAACGGCGTCCAAGCCCTGAGCGGAGGCTGGAAGCTGCCGCAGATCGCGCTCGTCGGCGAGCCGAACGAGGCGCCGAATCCGATCCAGCAGTCGAACGATGGGCAGGCCTCGGCCTGGTGCCGGATTTCGTACGAAGTTCATGAGCTGCCAGACGGCTATGCTCTTCGCGCGCGATGCGATGGTGGCGCCCGTTCCGAGGTCGGCCGCGATGCGGGTGCGATCCAGCAGAAGCGCAGAGAGGATGTCCCAAGGCTGCGACTTCTCGTCGAATCCTGCCATAACTTTTCCTATTGCGGCCAGCGCGATTCTGCCACCAGCGGTCAGTCCTGGGAGGTGCTCCGCAGTCGCGGACCAGGCGGGCTCTGGAGCGGTGCCGGCCGCGAGCGACTGGATGACATGGGCGGCATCGGCGATGCCCATCGCGAACTGCGGCATTGTGGCCGCTCTGACTATGCCCATGGCCCGACCGTCGACCAGCATGGACAGGATCGACAGCAGGTCCTTTATCTCCGGCCGTTCGAAGATGCTGCCCAGATGCAGTACTGGGATGCCAAGGCTCTCGAGGGCGGCGCCGAACTTGGCCAGCTTGTCGTTACCGGTGCATAGGATCGCTTGGTCCCTGTAGTCGATGCCCTCGGCCCTGAAGGCCTCGATGGCCTCAGCGACCGCTTCCATCTCGTCGGCGGCATAGTCGACCTGACGATGCTCAGGGAAGTGACCGGACGCGCCCCTGGCGGCTTCAAGCGAGGAATCCTTGCCGCGGGCTACGTTCATTTCCTCCGCGAACTTGGAGAAGGTCGCTACGATCTCGCCGGTGGACCGGTAGTTGATGGTCAGTCGGCCATCCTTTGCTCCAAGGAAGTCCTTGGCGAAGTTCGCGAGGTTGACCGACGACGCGCCTCGGAATCGGTAGATGGATTGCTTGGCGTCTCCGACGGCCCAGAGATGTTTGCCCGTGGGGCGCAATTTCCTAAGGAGTTCGACGCTGCTGCGGTTGACGTCCTGGTACTCGTCAACGAGCACGTGTGCATAGCGCACAGAGAGCTCCGACCTGACGTCTTCGTGCTCGGTCAGCAGCTTGACTGGTAGAGTGACGAGGTCGCCGAAATCCAGCCGGGGCATTGCGCCTTTGATCTCTTCGTATCGCTTGTAGACGCGGGCGACCTCGGCCTGCTTTTCGGCCTCGACCCTAGCTTCAACCGTTTCAGCCGCCGCTGCCATGAGGGTGACCAGGTGCTCGAACTCGATCGGGCCTGCCAGCTCGTCCTTCGCCCGCGAGATGGCAGCGAGGATCTTGTCGAGGTTCTCGGTCGGATCCCAGAGGTTCTTGTAGTGCTGGAGATCGAGCTTGGGCGCTTCGACTTCGAGCAGGCCGATGGCATCGGCGCGATCGATCATCTTTGGATCATCGGGCAAACCCAGACGGTCGTGGAAGCGACGGATGAGGTCCAGGCCGAAGGAGTGGAACGTTCCGATCCACATGGCTGCCGCTGAAGCGGCGTCCAAGGCGGCGATGCGATCGAACAGTTCGCCCGCCGCCTTGTTGGAGAAAGTGAGCACCAGGATACTGCGCGGGTCGACTTTTTTGGCTAACAGCCATGCGACTCGTCCGACCAGGGTCTGCGTCTTGCCGGTGCCCGGACCAGCCTCGAGGAGGTAGGGCTCGCCCCAGTGTTCGGCGGCCTCCCTTTGTTTCTCGTTCAGGGGGCGTTCCACAGGCACCTTAATGAGTTCTGGATCGGCTTCTGGCAGCAGCAGCGCATCGAGCAATTGCTGGAGGATGGCGGGGCGCGGCGCTCCTATCATCCGCATGAGGTCTTCCGACGTCATGGCGCTTTCGACATGAAGAGCCTTGGCAGTCGCGCGAGGCAGGAGAAGTTCTCTTGCGAATAAATCCATCTGGACCTCTCGCCGCTGGCGACGGCTGTAGTCCTCCACCCGCTCTGCGCCGACCGGTGGCATCTCCGAAGAGCGGGACGGATCGATGTGCCTGGCTTCGTCCCGCTGGGTGCGGTCCCCCAACTGGACGTGGCCGACCTCATGGGCGACCAGAAAAGCGTCTTCGAAGTCGGAACCGGTTGCTTCGTGCGTGATCAGCGGCGTGGCCGGATCGTAGACCGCCCTGGCGCCGTTGAGCATCGGGCTGCCCCTATCGACCTTCTGTACTTCGACACCCGCAGCGTCGGCCGCGGCCAGTGCCAGTTGGTAGGGCTTGGTGATGTCCGAGCCCTTCGCGATCAGCTCTCGGTTGATCTCGGCGGCGCGACGACGTGCGATTTCGATCCCGTCCATGTCACTCCTCGTCGAGCAGCTTCGCGATCTCTTCGGAAGTGTGGCCGCATTCTCTCATGACGTCGGCCAGCGTCATCTGTTGCGCAGCGGCGGGCTTGCGGCCCGATTTGTAGCTCGCGCCCGGCGCCAAGTTTCGGGGTGCATCGAGGTACGCCGATAGCTCTTCGAGGCCTGCTCCCAAGGCTTTCGCGAGGCGTGCGAAGAATCGCTGTGGGATGGACGCGAACAATATCGCGCGGTCACGCAGTTGTACCACGACCGCGGTCTTCACGCGCAGAGACCTCGCCACCTCCCTCGTGAAACGCGCTGCGGTTAGCGGCTCTGAAGATATCTGCGAATATCTCGCCCAGGAGTCGGCGACGACAGAGGATTCGAGATCGAGCGAAGAATCGTCGATCTCGTCGAACTCAAGCTCCAGAGCGAGGGCAAGGAGGTCGGATCTGAGATCCGGGTACGCAGAGAGGTAACGGTCTAGCGTTTCCTTGTCGTGGCTCGGTTCGATTGCGAAAGCTGCGAGAACTTCCTCGGTCTCGTCTGGGTGACGGATCATTCTAGCGCCTCCAGTGCTTGTCGGAGCTTATCGAGAGCGCGGTCCCTTCGATTGCGGACCGTCTTCTCAGCGCATCCGACGATGCTCCTGACCGTGATCGTGTTGGTTTCGTTTGAATCAATTTGATAGCCCTTAAGCATGAGCACAACGACTTCGCGCTCGTTTGCCGGTAGTTCCCTGATCGCAGCACCCAGCGCCGACCGGTAAGTCGGATCGTCGATTTTTTCGGGGTTGAAGGGATCGAACGAACCGGCGGCTGCTTCCACCTCGGGAGAGATGGCCTCATCGTCGTTGTAGCAAAGCGGCTGCTCGCGGCTCTCCTCGGTGTCGGTTTTGGTGCGGGCAGTGGATCGCAGCAGCTTCACGGCGGATGCGAAGTTGATCTCGAAGTAGTCGAGGCCGTCGTAGTAGCCGTTCCGATCCTGCGTCAGCTTGACCTCGAACACGAAAATGACGGCCTCAATGATCTTTGCCGCTCGCGCGGTGATGGCGCGCTTGCCATCTACGTAGTGAATGGCCCTGGCGACCGTGGCCGCACGTTCCACTCTGGCGATGAGCGCCTTGTACATGAGTTCGAAGTGACGGGTGGAGTTATCGCGCTTCGACTTGCGGACGAAATGCAGCAGGCACTCCGGCGGCAAGAAATCTGGGTGCGCCGGCGACGCGATGCGCATACGCTCGATCAGTTCATCGCGAGGCAGCTCTTCCAATCGATCGATCAGAGCTTCAACCTCATCGCGCCGGCGATAGAGCTCCCCGCCGTCTTTTCTCTTCCTCAATGGCTCTGCCAAAAATTCCCCCTCGTACTAGTAGCAGCCAAATCAAACTATCACCGAGCCGGTCCGATTTTCAGCGCATGCAAGCCTCAACCCCCAACCATTGTCGTTTGCGGGATCGATGACCACGCTCGCTTCAAGTGATGACAACCCTGTTCGCGTCGTCGATTACGTACGGGACCTTCTTCAAGTCGGCTGGCGCAACCACGGCATTTAGCTGCTTGGGATTCCAGAGATTCCAGAACGGACCGCTGAGCTGTGCCCACGATGCAATGGGGAGCTGGACGATTAATTCGGCCAGACCGGTCGCGGCCGCGTGTACCCAGACGCGCTCGTTGGGCATCGCATAGACCTCATCGGCATGTTCCAAGATTTGGCTCCGTAGCTTCTCGACGGCCACTGGGGCGGGCGCCACGGTTGCGACGTCCACAGCGGCTAGCGCGATCGCGGAAAGAACAGCGATACACATATGGTCACGTCGCAGGTCCGGGATGAGCCGGGCGGCTGTTGGCCGGTCCTCATATTTCGAAATGATCCGGATGAGCTGCCGGTAGTCGCCGTCCCAAATGCCGGCGTTGAGAAAATCCTGCTCCTCGACGAACCGGCTATAGACGACCGGATCGAAGTGCTCCTTGCCATAATGGAAGCAGCCGGTCGCGAGCAGCTCCGCCTTCATCGTGTCCCACTCTAGCCCTTTGATCCATACAAGGTCGAGATGGGTGGCGAAGATATCCTCGGGGAGCGGCAGACTTACATAAACTTCAGTAACGCCGCCGACATAGACGTCATAAGCCGAGATCCACAGCAGGCGACTGATTACCGTCTCGACCGGCGCCGAAGTCGCGCCGATTCCAGCCTCGATCAGCGTCTGAACGGCTGCCCGCCCTGCGGTTGCCATATCGACCGTGCGCTTCAGGCGAATGGGTGTGGTCGGATCGTGCTTGGCGTCATTGTAGAGGTCGCGCAGACCATGCAGCTGACGACGTACAGTTTTGTCGATACCGATCGCCTTAAGACGGTTGATAAGGGTATCGAATGTTTCGGCAGCAATGGCGCCCGGGAAAACCGCCGTCTTGAAAAAGCGCTCGACCCGCGACCCCAAGCGCTCGATGATCGAGCGAATGGTGGCGTCTTCGTAATGCTCCAGACGCAGCGCATCGAGCGCGGCGAGCGCGTCATCAAAGGCTGCGTCTATTTCTTCGCCGCGGGTCGCGATGTGCTGAGCCTCCTTTTCGGTTGTGTCCTAAATAAGCGTCGCCAGCAGCAGCTGTGGTTAGAGCCTGCTTCAATACGCTTCCAGTGAAGGTATCGCGAGATTAAAGTCTATTCAAAATTAGGAACGGCAAGGGGAAATCATTTGAGAGACCAGAATTGGCTTCGAGGGCGGTAATCCTCGGACGCGCTGCTTGCGATGAACGGCAGCTAACCTCGCTCTGTTGACCCGAAAGCCGCCAGTCTGAAAACGGCCCCGATGCAGGCGTGGCTCAGGGTAAGTCGGCTACCCTTCTTCTTGTAGATCATTGGCCGCGCGCCAAGTGTCGAAGTTCTCGCGCGCGATGTTCGTCAGCATGCCGGCGAACGCATCGGGATTAGCCGCGTACAGGGCGTGCCGCATCTCTGTGAACGCGTTGAACTTGTCGCCCCGGCCGCTCTCCAAGAAGAGGGTCTTATAGCGGCGCACGAGCCCAATCTTCGATCGAAGATAGTAGTTGAATTTGCCCCGGCTGATTTGGGGCTGCCGCTCAATCACCTCGGCGGTGAAGCCGTCGAGCCTACTGGGCTCGAAGTCTACGTCTGGGAAGAAGTGGCGAGCGACGCGCAGCAGCCTAAAGGCGTTTAGGGGAGCGTATTGCCCGCGCTCGATGTCATCATTCGAGCTAGACGGCTCGGCAACGGCATCGTCCGGGGCAGGTTCCGCAACTTCCGCCTCAGGCTCTGCCTCAGCCTTCTCGATTTCGCTTGTCGTCTCGTCGCGAACCTGGCGGAACTCGCGGTCAGCTAGCTCAAACAAGGCGGCAAGCGTGTTGATACGGCGCTTCAGTGAGGCAGGGATCGATTTCTTATATTTGATCTTGTGGTCGAGCGTGCTCCACGAGTCTTGGACAATCGTTCGGATTTGAAGCTCGAAGCGAAACGGAGCGAATAACTGATATTCCGGCATTGCGGCGCGCGCGCCATCGAGCCTGAGGTCGAGGTGCAGACCCTTGTAGCCGAACAAGTTCTCGGTCCTCTCAATCTCGGCAGTCTTATCGGTCACGTCGATCACGTTGAAGTGCTGACGGACCAGTTCGCCCACCGGCTCGATCTCGTCGTCGTACAGGCAAACGAGGCGCAGGCCGATCAGATCGGTGATGTTATCCTTGATTTCGTAGGGCGTTTGGCTCTTTTCGAGAGCTTCTTGATACTTGCGTGTAAATTTCTTGATCGATTCCTCGCGATCCTTGATGCGGCCGGTAGCCGTCACAACGTGATCGCCGTGGGCGAGAAGCGAGCTCAGAAGCGTCAGGAACGCACTCTTCGCCTGGTCAAGGCGCTGAGCATTGTCGTTATAGTAGTCACGGAATGCGGCCTTTTCGGCCTCGAAATCGAGTGACGGCATGTTGATTCCTCCCCAGGCCACATGAAAGCTTGAAGCGAGTCGCCAGCCAAGCGCTTTCTGCAACCCCGGAGCGAACTCGGGCGAGTATGTCCGCTTTCTGAATGCTACAACTGAAACCGGACAGGCAGGAAGCGTGAAGAGTTTCGGGCGCCGGCAGGCGTACGAAAGTCCCCGAGGAAGGAACCCGCGGGCCACAGTCGATGGCTATGGGGATTTCGATTTGCGGCTGGTGTCGGCGATGGCGCGACCGCCGCCGGGAAGCGGCGGGTTTGATGCGGCCGGACCGCTTTGCCTTTCAGCCATGCGGTATCGTCGGCTCGTCGCGCGGCCGGACGCGGCCGGTTCGGCGTCGATGATCACCATAGAGACGGGTGGGTCCGTTGCCGGAGGCTGGGTGCCTGCGGCTGAAGGCTGGATCATACCATGCGGGGTCATGGACAGTTCTCCCGGTCTGTCGCCGCCTTGTGCGGCGGTCCGCGCGGCTGCCTCCATCGTTCGAACGTCTCGATGATGATCATGCGTCCGCCGCAGCAGGGGCATGGCGGCCGGAAGTCGTCCGGTTCCGCCGCAGGGTCGTTCGTGGGGGGAGGCACGACCGCGAGCAGCTCGCGGGCGAGTGCGAGGCTCGTGTTGCGGGAACTGCTGGCAAGTAGCCCATAGTGCCGGATGCGATGGAAGGCGCGCGGCAGAACATGAAGCAGGAAGCGGCGGATGAACTCGTCGGTCGCCAGTGTCATGACCTGCTGGCGATCGGCGCCGTCGCGGCGGTAGTCCTTGTAGCGGAAGGTGACGCTGTTCTTGTCTAAGGCGATCAGGCGGCTGTTTGAGATCGCGACCCGGTGGGTGTAGCGCGACAGATAGGCGAGCACCGCCTCCGGCCCGGCGAACGGGGCCTTGGCATAGACCACCCAGCGCTTGTTCCGGACCGGCGACAGGTGGCGCAGGAATGCCCGCCGATCTGCCAGGTGCGCCATTGTTCCGAAGTAGGTGAGCCGGCCAGCGTCGTGCAGCGCGACCAGCCGGGAGAGGAACAGGCGGCGGAACAGCCTGCCGAGAACCCTCACCGGGAGCAGGAAGGCCGGACGCGACGAGACCCAGCGGCTTCCGCCCGGCGCGATGCCGCCGCCCGGCACGATCATGTGGACATGCGGGTGGTGGGTCAGCGCCGAGCCCCATGTGTGTAAGACGGCGGTGATGCCGATCCTGGCGCCGAGGTGCTTCGGGTCGGCGGCGATAGTCAGCATCGTCTCCGATGCCGCCTTGAACAGCAGGTCGTAGACGAGCGCCTTGTTCTGGAAGGCTATGTCGGCGACCTCGGCCGGGAGCGTGAAGACAACGTGGAAGTAGCCAACCGGCAGCAGGTCGGCCTCGCGCTCGGCCAGCCAAGTCCGCGCCGCCGCGCCCTGGCACTTCGGGCAGTGCCGGTTGCGGCAGGAGTTGTAGGCGATCCGCCATTGGCCGCAGTCCTCGCAGGCTTCGACGTGACCGCCAAGGGCCGCGGTGCGGCAGTGCTCGATCGCCGACATGACCTTGAGCTGGGCGAGGCTCAGGTGCCCGGTATGGGCGGCCCGGTAGGCGGGTCCGGCAGCACGGAAGATGTCGGCGACCTCGACCGAGGCGCGCACGCTCAGCCGTCGGGTGAGATCTCTTCCGGCTTGAACAGGCCAAGCTTGTCGAGCGGGCTCGTGACGGTGCGCACCGTGCGGGTTGCAACCTTGGTATAGAAGGCGGTGCTATTCAGCTTGGCGTGCCCGAGCAGGACCTGGATGATCCGGATGTCGGTGCCGTCCTCCAGCAGGTGGGTTGCGAAGCTGTGACGCAGCGTGTGCGGCCCGACCCGCTTGGCGATGTCGGCCGCCTGCGCTGCCTCGACGACCACGCGATAGAGCTGGCGGGTGCTGATGGGCTTCATCGCATGCTGCCCAGGAAACAGCCAGCCGTCTCGATGCATCACGCCCTGCTGGCGTCCGACCTTCCACCACTGGCGCAGCAACAAGAGCAGGTCTTGCGACAGCATGGCGTTGCGGTATCGCCCGCCCTTGCCGCGCTCGACGCGCAACAGCATGCGCTCGCTGTCGATGTCAGCAACCTTCAGCGTCGACACCTCCGCCACGCGCAGGCCTGCGCCATAAGCGACCGACAGTGCGGCCTGGTGCTTGAGGCAGGTGGTGGCGTTGAGCAGCCGGGCGACCTCGTCGCGGCTCAGCACCACCGGTAGCTTGCGCGGGTGCGCCAGACGAACGAGCTTGCGCGCCAGATCGGGACGATCGACCGTATGCGTGAAGAAGAAGCGCAGCGCCGACACGATGCTGTTCATCGTTGGCACGGGAACACCGTCGTCCTGCTGCTCGATCTGGAACCGGCGCAGGTCGTCAGTGGTCGCGGTGTCTGGTGAACGCCCGAGGAACGTCGCTAGGCGTCCGATGTCGCGGAGATAGTTGCGCTGAGTCTCCTGTGAGAAACGCCGCATGTTCATGTCGTCGATCAGCCGCTGACGCAGTGGACTGATAGGTGCATCAAGAACAGGATAGGGCATGGTCAGGCTCCTTGTTGAAGAAGCCTGTGATGCTCTGCCCCTGCCGAACCCCGCTCAACGCAGGCGCAACGACCGGTTCTTGATCTCTACCTCAACCGCGGGCGCCCATCCCGCGCAGCGGGTTCGTTCAACGGCCTAATACAAGTCATTCGCTCGTGCCTTCGCGATGACATTTCTTGGCGCCCCCAATCTTCCAAGCCTGCAACGTTCACTGCATCGCACGGGCGCGTATATTGGGTATCTTCATTATTCTGAAACGTCACGCCATCCTGCTTCCGTTTAACAAAACTCGGAGGCTCCGCCCATGACACCGACGAAGCTCCTTGTCGGTCAGATAGTCGTTGTGTTCGCCATCGTCATTCTCGGCGTATGGACAGCGACTCAATGGTGCGCCCAAACTTTAGATTATCAGCCGCAACTCGGACCCCCATGGTTCGTCGCAGCCGGATGGCCGATCTACAAGCCGTGGCAACTGTTCGAGTGGTGGTTCCATTTCGACGCATACGCGCCCGAGGTCTTCGACACGGCCGGGATGCTTGCGGCCACCACAGGCTTCATGGGCTGCGCGGCCGCCATCGCTGGCTCCCTCTGGCGTGCGCGGCAGCGCGGCCTAGTCACCACTTATGGCTCGTCGCGATGGGCCGTGTCTTGGGAGATCGAGAAGGCAGGGCTGTTTCGACCAGCCGGTGTTTTCCTTGGCAAGCTGAAGGACCGCTATCTTCGCCATGACGGGCCGGAGCACGTAATGGCCTTTGCTCCCACGCGCTCGGGCAAGGGTGTTGGACTGGTTGTTCCGACGCTTCTTTCCTGGACCGGCTCGGCCGTCATTCACGACATCAAAGGTGAGAACTGGCAGCTGACCGCCGGCTGGCGGTCGAAGTTCTCGTACTGTTTTTTGTTCAATCCGACCGATCCGAGGTCAGCACGCTACAATCCGCTACTTGAGGTGCGCAAAGAAGTGAACGAGGTCCGCGATGTCCAGAACATCGCTGATGTCTTGGTGGATCCGGAAGGTGCGCTCGAGCGGCGCAATCATTGGGAGAAGACCAGTCACTCACTCTTGGTCGGCGCCATCTTGCACGTGCTCTATGCCGAAGAGGAAAAGACGCTCGCCCGCGTCGCCACCTTCCTGTCGGATCCGCAACGCTCCTTTGCCGCGACGCTGCAGCGGATGATGACGACCAATCACCTCGGCACGGCGGACAAGCCCCAGGTCCATCCGGTCGTGGCCTCCGCAGCGCGCGAGGTGCTGAACAAGTCGGAAAATGAGCGTTCTGGCGTGCTCTCGACCGCGATGTCGTTTCTCGGGCTCTATCGTGATCCGACAGTGGCCGCGGCAACATCGACCTGCGACTGGCGCATTGCGGACCTGATGGATGCCGAGCGGCCGATGTCGCTCTATCTGGTCGTGCCGCCGTCGGACATCTCGCGCACCAAGCCGCTGGTGAGACTGGTGCTCAATCAAATCGGCCGCAGGCTGACTGAGCGCCTGGAGGGTGACCCGAAGAAGAGCCGCAGGCACCAACTCCTCATGATGCTCGACGAATTCCCGGCGCTCGGACGCCTCGATTTCTTCGAGACCGCGCTTGCCTTCATGGCAGGCTACGGCATCCGCGCCTATCTGATCGCTCAATCCTTGAACCAGATCTCCAAGGCCTATGGCGAGAACAACGCCATTCTCGACAATTGCCATGTGCGGATTTCCTTTTCTTCCAATGACGAGCGCACGGCCAAACGCATCTCGGACGCGCTCGGTACAGCGACGGAACTCAGATCCATGCGCAACTATGCCGGCCATCGGCTGGCACCTTGGCTTTCGCACGTCATGGTGAGCCGCCAGGAAACTGCGCGACCGCTGTTGACACCAGGCGAGGTGATGCAATTGCCGCCTTCGGACGAGCTGGTGCTGATATCAGGATTGCCGCCGATCCGTGCGAACAAGCTCCGCTACTACGAGGACCAGAATTTCACCGAACGGGTGCTGCCGGCGCCGGTGTTGCGCGACGGTCTGTACGCGGACTGTCCTGCGTCGCGCCCCGACGATTGGAGCGGACTAGTCCGCAGTGTTGACCGCCGTCTGGCTGCAGATGACGAAAACGCCGGCGCGGCAATCGAAGAAGACGGCGGCGTGCAACAGCAGCGTCATCCCGGCCTGCCTGAAGACCACGTCGTCGTCTCTCAGGACCCTGATCAAGACGACCTCTTCAATCTGGCGGACGATGACGCCGAGGCACTCGCAGACAAGCGCGTCATGGACCGGGTTTCCACCGCAGCCAGCGCCTACGGTATCAACGAAGGAAGGGGCGACGACAAGGACATCATCCCCGGCTTCTAAGCGCTTTCGCAGCTCAGGCGTATCTCAGCGTAGATAACGCCCATAAGCGATTTTTCAGATATCGGCGATGTTCGTTCCCGCCGCCGGCGCATCAGCGCCGGCCAGTCGGAACGAGCCCCATGAAGCCCCATCGCATCCGCCACCAGTTTCTGCTCGAACCCGCGTTAAGCGAGAAGCTGGAAACGCTCAGTCGCAACCCGTCGACCACAAAATCGGCGATCGTCGCGAAAGCGGTCGAGGCCTTCATCGAGCGGCGTGGCGAGAACGAACTCGACAATCGTTATGGCAGGCGGCTCGACCGTCTTTCCCGCGACCTCGACCATATCCGAACCGATATCGAGGTGATCCTGGAGAGCCTCGCACTCTTCATACGCTTTTCGATTACGCTTCATTCCCACACGCCGGTCCCGGATCGGGCGACACAGGCGATTGCCCAAGAGCGCTTTGACAAATTCGTCGAGCAGGTCGGTCGCCAGATCGCCTCCGGGAAGCGCTCGCTTGGCAACGGCAATGGCAATGGCAATGGCAATGGAGGCGAAGGATGAGCTCTCATCCCGCAGCCGACCACCGCCGCCGCGCCATGCTGCGCACAGCCATGGGCCCCGCGATCACCGAGGCCCTTGCCGATCCGACCGTCATCGAGGTGATGGTCAACCCCGACGGCGCGCTGCGGCTCGACCGGTTGGGAGAAGGCCGGGTCGATACCGGCGTGCATATGTATCCATCCGAGGCCGAACGCATCGTCCGCCTCGTTGCCTCTCACGTGCGCGCCGAGGCGCATGCGGACAACCCAATCGTCAGCGCCGAACTACCCTCAGGCGAGCGTTTCGAGGGCCTGTTACCGCCAATCGTCTTGGCGCCATGCTTTGCCATCCGCAAGCCGGCAGCAAAACTCTACACGCTGGCCAACTATGTCGCCGATCGCATCATCCTCCCGCTGCAGGCCGATGCGCTGAGGAAGGCGGTCCGTGAGCGGCGCAACATCCTGGTCGCCGGCGGCACGTCGTCGGGCAAGACCACGCTTGCGAATGCGCTGTTGGCAGAAGTCGCCGAATGCGATGAGCGGGTGATCCTAATTGAGGACACCCGCGAGCTGCAATGCGCAGCCGAGGACTGTGTTGCCTTGAGGACGAGGCGGGGTCGGTCACGCTTGGTGATCTCGTGCGCTCGACGCTGCGACTTAGACCCGACCGCATCATCGTCGGCGAAGTGCGGGGCGCGGAAGCCCTCGACATGCTGAAGGCATGGAACACCGGACATCCCGGCGGCATTGCCACGGTTCACGCCAATTCGGCACGCTCCGCACTCTATCGTATTGAGCAGCTCGCCCAGGAAGCCGTTGTCACCGTTCCCCGCCGGCTGATCGCCGATGCCGTCGACTTGGTCATCTTTATTGCCGGAAGAGGACCCGCGCGCCGCGTTGACGCGATCGCCGAGGTCACGGGTCTCGACGGCAGCGGCGATTACGCCGTCACCCCGCTCACACTTCCGCAACTCCAGCAGCTCTGAAAGGTCACCTCATGCGCAAGAAGCTTCGCTTTCTTTCGTTCGCCGCCGTCGCGCTTCTTCTCACGGCCCAGGCCCACGCTGCCGGCTCCGGCATGCCGTGGGAACAGCCGCTGCAGCAGATTCTGGAATCGGTGCAGGGGCCGGTCGCCAAGATCATCGCGGTGATCATCATCATCACCACCGGCCTGACCCTTGCCTTCGGCGACACGGCGGGCGGTTTCCGCCGGCTGATCCAGATCGTCTTCGGCCTGTCGATCGCCTTCGCGGCCTCGAGCTTCTTTCTTTCCTTCTTCTCCTTTGGCGGCGGGGCAGTCGTCTGATGAGCACCGGAGAGCAGCATATCGAAGGCTTCGAGGTTCTGGTCCATCGGGCGCTCACCGAGCCGATCCTGCTCGGCGGCGCGCCGCGGGCGGTGGCGATCCTCAATGGCACGGTGGCCGCGGCCATCGGCCTAGGCCTGCAGCAGTGGATTGCCGGTCTGATCCTCTGGATCGCCGGCCACACGCTCGCGGTCTTTGCCGCACGGCGTGATCCGGATTTTGCCAGCGTGCTTGTCCGTCATCTTCGTCAAAAGGGCTGGCTTGCATGCTGAAGCTTTCCGAATACCGCGGCAAAGCCGACCGGCTTGCCGACCATCTGCCGTGGGCAGCACTCGTCGCGCCCGGCATCGTGCTCAACAAGGATGGCAGCTCCCAGCGGACATTGCGGTTTCGTGGCCCCGACCTTGAAAGCGCGACGGAGGCCGAACTTATCGGCATATGCGCGCGGGCAAACAATGCGCTGAAAAGGCTCGGCTCCGGCTGGGCATTATTCTTCGAGGCCGAGCGCAGCGAAGCGCTGGGCTATCCGAGCTCGGCGCTTCCCGATGCTGCCTCATGGCTGATCGATCAGGAACGGCGCGCGGCCTTCGAGGGCAAGGTCGCGCATTTCGAGAGCATCTATCATCTGACCTTGGTCTTCATGCCTGGGCCCGATGGCCAAGCGCGCGCGGAAAGTGCTCTCGTCGACTCGCATGACTTGGGAGGGGAAAGAGACTGGCGCCAGGAGCTTGCCCGGTTCCGAGACGAGACTGACCGCGTTCTCGATCTTCTTTCGGGCTTCGTGCCCGAGGTGCGCGCGCTCGACGATGCCGAGACCCTGACGTACCTGCACGGCACGATCTCGACACGCCGTCATCCGGTCGCCGTGCCGGAAACGCCAATGTATCTCGACGGCGTCCTGGTTGACGCGCCGCTGACCGGCGGCCTAGAGCCGATGCTGGGCGAGCAGCATCTGCGCACGCTCACAGTTCTCGGCTTTCCGAACGTCACCCGGCCAGGAATCCTTGATGCGCTCAATAACCAGGATTTCGCCTATCGCTGGGTGACGCGCTTCATTCCACTCGACAAGGCGGAAGCCACGAAGACGCTGACTCGGCTCCGCCGGCAGTGGTTTGCCAAGCGCAAATCGATCGCGGCTATTCTGCGCGAGGTGGTGACCAACGAACCCGTTCCGCTCGTCGACAGTGACGCCGACAACAAGGCGCTCGATGCCGATGCAGCACTGCAGGCATTGGGCGGCGATCATGTCGGCTTCGGCTATCTCACCACGACGGTGACGGTGTGGGATCAGAACCGTAAAGCCGCCGCGGAAAAGCTTCGCGCCGTCGAGCGGATCGTCAACGGGCTCGGCTTCACCACCATTCGCGAAAGCATCAATGCCGTCGAAGCGTGGCTTGGTTCATTGCCGGGTCATGTCTACGCCAACGTTCGCCAGCCGCTCGTTCACACGCTTAACCTTGCCCATCTCGTGCCGCTGTCGTCCGTGTGGGCAGGTCCAGCGGAGAACGAGCACCTTGCCGAGGTCACCGGCGATTACGCTCCGCCGCTTCTTTTCGCCGAAACCAGCGGCTCGACGCCGTTTCGGCTTTCGACCCATATCGGCGATGTCGGCCACATGCTGATTGTCGGGCCGACCGGTGCCGGCAAGTCGGTTCTGCTTGCCCTGATCGCTTTGCAGTTCCGGCGCTACGCTGGCGCGCAAATCTATGTCTTCGACAAAGGCAATTCGGCCCGCGCCGCCGCGCTTGCCATGGGCGGCGACCACCATGCGTTGGGTGCGAATGGTGCGCTTGGTTTCCAGCCGCTGCGCCACATCGACGACCCGGCCACACAGAGCTGGGCGGCCGAATGGATCGCCGGCCTCATTGCCCACGAGAATGTCACCGTCACCCCGGAGGTGAAGGAGGCAATCTGGTCGGCGCTCACCAGCCTCGCCACCGCGCCGGCGCAGGAACGCACGCTGACTGGCCTGTCGGTCCTGCTTCAGTCCAATGCGCTCAAATCGGCGTTGATGCCCTACACGCTCGACGGTCCATTCGGCCGGCTGCTCGATGCCGATGACGACCGGCTGGCCATCTCGGATGTCCAGTGTTTCGAGACCCAGGAGCTGATGCACAGCCAAGGCGCTGTGCTGCCTGTGCTCACCTATCTGTTCCATCGTCTTGAGGACCGGTTTGACGGGCGGCCGACGCTGCTCATGCTCGACGAGGCCTGGGTCTATCTCGACAACCCGCTCTTTGCCGCCCGCATCCGCGAATGGCTGAAGGTGCTGCGTAAGAAAAACGTCTCCGTCATCTTCGCGACGCAGTCGCTTGCCGACATCGCCGGCTCTTCTATCGCACCCGCAGTCATCGAGAGCTGCCCGCAGCGCATTTTTCTCCCCAATGATCGTGCGGTGGAGCCGCAGGCACGGGCAGCCTATGAGCGCTTCGGTCTTAATGAGCGACAGATCGAATTGGTCGCCCGCGCCACGCCGAAGCGCCACTACTATCTGCAGTCGCGCCGCGGCAATCGCCTCTTCGAGCTCGGGCTAGGCCCGATCGCTCTTGCGCTTTGCGGCGCCTCCGACCCGGCCGCGCAGACCCTGATCGACAATATTCTTTCCCAAGAAGGGCAGGGCAGCTTTGCCGCCCGTTTCTTCAGTGCGCGCGGCCTGGATTGGGCTGCCGAGCTTCTCCAGCAATTTCCTCAACCTAACAAGGAGCAATCGTCATGATCGGACGCCGCCTTTTTACTAGCCTGGTCACCGTTTCCCTGATCGCCAAACCGATGGCTGACTACGTCCAGCCGGCCTATGCGCTCATCGTGTTTGACCCGTCCAACTATACGCAGAATGTGCTGTCGGCAGCACGCGCATTGGAGCAGATCAACAACCAAATCCAGTCGCTTCAGAACCAGGCGACCATGCTGCAGAACATGGCGCGCAACCTTCAGCGCCTGGATTTCTCTTCCGTGGGCCAGCTTACCGGCTCGCTCCAACGGATTGACGGTCTGATGACCCAGGCGAGCGGCCTGAGCTTCGATCTCGACAAGCTGCAGGACCAGTGGCGCCAGCAATATCCGGAAAGCTACGACGCCACCATCAAGGTCAGCGATGTGGCGGGCGCCGCGCGCGAGCGCTGGCAGAGCGCCATGCAGGCGTTCCGCCAGACCATGAGCGCGCAGTCGCAGATCGTCGAGAACGTGCAGGCCGATGGCGACCTGCTTACCGATCTCGTCAATCGCAGCCAGGGCGCGGCAGGTGCCCTCGAGGCAAGCCAGGCTACCAATCAGCTGATCGCGCTTTCGACCAAGCAGCAGATACAGATCCAGACGCTGCTTGCGACCCAGTTCCGGGCCGAGGCCGAGGATGCGGCGCGCAAGGCGCAGTCTGAGGAAGCCGCTCGCGAGACGACGAAGCGTTTCCTGGGCACCGGCACGGCTTATCCCGGCAACTGAGCGGCAGTTCTTCAAGACAACGAGGAAGGCGGCGACATGAACGACCTCGGAGTCATCGATCGCTTCATGGAGACCTTTACCCGCTACATTGACAGTGGGTTCGGTCTGCTTTCGGGCGACGTCGCCTTTCTCACCACCATTCTGATCGGCATTGACATCACGCTCGCGGGCTTGGTCTGGGCGTTCGGCGGCGAGCCCAACATTCTTGGCCGGCTTGTTCGCAAAGTGCTCTATGTCGGCGCCTTCGCCTTCGTCCTGAACAATTTCAAGAACCTCGCCGACATAATTTACCGCTCCTTTGCCGGTCTCGGCATAAACGCATCGGCCGGCAACCTGCCCGCCGACAGTCTCCTACGGCCAGGCCGCATTGCCGCGGCCGGCTTCGAGGGCGCCTGGCCGCTCCTCAATCAAGCGAGCCAGCTAGTAGGCTTCCCCGAGATCTTCGGTAACGCGCTCACCATCTTCGTGCTGCTTCTGGCCTGGTTCCTGGTCCTCATCGCCTTCTTCATTCTTTCCATCCAGCTCTTCATCACCATCCTCGAGTTCAAGCTCACCACGCTGGCCGGCTTCGTCCTGGTGCCCTTCGCGCTCTGGAACCGCTCGGCGTTTCTGGCCGAGCGCGTGCTCGGCAATGTGATTTCGTCGGGCATCAAGGTGATGGTGCTTGCCGTCATCGTCGGCATCGGCTCCACGCTCTTTGGCGAGTTCGCTTCCGCCCTGCAGGGCCAGGAGCCGGACCTGGCGGCGGCCATGTCTCAGGTGCTGGGTGCGCTGGCGCTGCTTGGGCTCGGCATTTTCGGCCCCGGGATTGCCTCGGGTCTTGTTTCCGGCGCGCCGCAGCTTGGCGCCGGCGCGGCACTTGGAACAACGGCGGCCGCAGCTGGATCAACGCTCGTTGCCGGAGGCGCTGCGTTAGCCGGCGCGCGCATGGCAACAGGCGGCGGCCTCGCCGCAGTCCGTGCCGGCGCCGCCATGGGGTCCGCTGCCACCGTCGCTTGGCAAACGGGGCGCGCGACATCGCCCGAGTCCGGGCTGTCCGGGGTAGCTGCTGGGCTGCAGGGGGTTGCGAGTGCCGCTAGCGGCGCCGCGATGCGGGGAATGCGATCCGCAGCAGAACCATTCCGCCGTAGTGCCGACGCCGGTCGCGATGCCGGCTGGGCCGCGACCGGCGGCATGCCGACCAGATCGATGAGCGGAAGCTCTCCAGTTATAGCTCCCGCGGCCGCGCCTGCCTGGGCAAGGCGTCTGCGTTCCGAACAGACCGCACGCGCCCATCGCAATGCTGCCACGCAGGCGGTGCGCGATGGAGATCGGGGCGGAAGCGGCGCCAATCCCTCCCTCAATGACAAGGAAGACTAGATGCTCTTCAAGCGACCCGTTCAGCGTTATGGAAAGACGCCCGAACCCGTAACACCCTACCAGAAGGCCAGCCAACTCTGGGATGAGCGCATCGGCGCGGCGCGCGTCCAGGCCAAGAACTGGCGCTTCATGGCCTTTGGCTGCCTGGCTCTGACGACGGGGCTTTCCGGTGGGCTCCTGTGGCAGTCGATGCTGGGCCGCGTCGTGCCTTATGTCGTCGAGGTCGACCGCTTTGGCGAGGCGCATGCGGTCGCGCCGGCAGTCCAAAACTACCAGCCCGACGATGCCCAGATCGCCTGGCATCTCAGCCGCTTCATTCAGAATGTTCGTTCGGTTTCCACTGATGCGGTTCTGGTGCGGCAGAATTGGCTGTCGGCCTACGACTTTGCCACCGACCGAGCGGCGCTCTTCCTCAACGAATATGCCAAGGCGAACGACCCTTCGGCCAAATCGGCACGCGCAGCGTGTCAGTGCAGGTGACCAGCGTGGTCAGGGCTTCCGACAGCTCGTTCCAGGTCAAATGGACCGAGCAGGTGTTCGAGCGCGGCAGCCTCGCCAGCACGACGCGCTGGATCGGGATCCTCACCATCCTCATCCGCCCGCCTAGGACAACCGAGCAGCTGCGCAAGAACCCGCTCGGCGTCTTCATCAACGCCATCGACTGGTCGCGCGAGCTCGACAGCGCCGCGCCAACCCCCGTTTCCCCTAAGGAGCCCGCCAATGACAAATAGAGCCCCATTGCTTCGTGCTGCCTTGATCCTGTCGGCGTCTGCTGCGGTTCTTTCGGCCTGTGCCTCGAAGCCAGTGCCGCCGCCTCAGATTTCCTATGACCACGAGGACTTCAAACCAGCCGCGATCGAGAAGGCGCCGGAGAAGCCGGTCAAGGTCGTGGAAGTGCCGAAACCGTTACCGTTGCCTGGTCAGTTGATGCCCGCACCCGGCAAGCCCGCCCCAGATAAGCGCTCGCCGGAAGAACAGGTCGCCGATGCCAACAAGGCGGCGACGCAACAACCCACCAAGTTTGGCTATGTCAATGCGGTGCAGGTTTACCCCTTTGCCGACGGCGCGCTCTACCAGCTCTACGCCGCGCCGGAGCGCGTCACCGATATCTCATTGCAGCGGGGCGAGAAGCTGACCTCGGTCTCAGCCGGCGATACGGTCCGTTGGGTGATCGGTGACACCGTTAGTGGCTCAGGCGATGACCAGCGCACTCATGTGCTGGTGAAGCCATTCGCGCCGGGGCTTGCCACCAATCTGGTCATCACGACGGACAGGCGATCCTATCACCTGCAGCTTCAAAGCACTGAGAAAACTGCCATGGCGGCGCTCTCCTGGATTTACAGCGAAGACCAACTCGTGGCGCTTCGGCGGCGCAACGCTCAGGCCGAGGCTGAAATGCCCGCGGCCTCGAACGTAGCACTCGAAAACATCCGCTTCCGCTATTCGATCGCCGGCGACACGCCACCGTGGAGACCGACGCGCGCCTTTGATGATGGCAGCAGGGTCTATATCGAATTCCCGCGCCGTATCGACCAAGGTGAGGCGCCGCCGCTCTTCATCGTCGGAGCCGACGGGAACAACCAGCTCGTCAACTATCGCATGCGCGGCAACTACTACATCGTCGATCGCCTCTTTGCTGCGGCCGAGCTAAGGCTGGGCACCAAACAGCAGCAGGTGGTGCGCATTACGAGAACCGACGGTCGGCAACCGCCGCGCCGGGTTTCGCTGTTTTCGCGTTTTGGCAGGTGAGGGGAGGCTCATGACCGATACTTCCCATCCGAATGCTCCGCCGAAGCTCAATCCCGAACAGCTGCAGCTGCGAGCCTCGCCCCGCCGAGCGGTGCGGTTCAGGCGCGGCATAATCGTCGCGATCGCTGCTGTTGGTTCCGGCGCTGTTTTTGGCGTCACGGTGATGGCGCTGCGGGGACCCGCATTGCGCCTGAAACAGCAGGCCGAAGAGCTCTACAGCACGGACCGCAAGCCGACCGCCGAGGGACTTGAATCGCTGCCCAAGGACTATTCCGGGAGCAAGCCGAAGGCTCCGGTGCTTGGACCGCCGCTGCCCGGGGATCTCGGCCGTCCTATTCTCGAGCACCAGCGCCAGCTTGGCATCGCACCTGGGCAAGACGTTTCCGCCGAGGCGCAGCGGCTTGCACAACAAGCGATTGAGGCGCGCGAGTCGCAAGTCCTCTTCCGCATCGAGAACCGGCCCCAGCAGGCGGAAGCTGTTGGCAATGGGCAGGGCGGACGTTCGCCTTTCGAGACGGCGTCTCCGAAGCCAGATACCGAAGGCCAGCGAGCTTCCGTCGCGCCGCCCGTGGGCGACCAGAACAATCAACAGCGCAAGCTCGATTTCATCGATCAACGGAACACCGGCGGGATCTACAACCCGCATGCACTGCAGACGCCGGCTTCGCCCTATCAGATCATGGCCGGCAGCGTGATCGCTGCAAGCCTGATCACCGGCATCAATTCCGATCTGCCCGGCCTTGTCGTCGCCCAGATCACCGAGAATGTGCACGACAGCGTCACCGGCAGCATCCTGCTCATCCCGCAGGGCTCACGGCTGATCGGCACCTACGACAGCGTTGTAGCCTTTGGGCAAAGGCGCGCTCTGTTGGTGTGGCAACGCATCGTGATGCCGGATGGCTCATCTACCGAAATCGACAATCTGCCCGTGACCGACGCGGCCGGCTATGCCGGGCTCGAGGACAAGGTAGATTTCCATACTTGGCAGTTGATCAAGGGCGCCGCGGTGGCCACATTGCTGGGGGTTGGTACCGAGTTGAGCTTTGGGGAAAATGAAAGCGACTTGGTCAAGGCAACTCGTGAATCCACCCAGCAGAACGTCAGTCACGCGGGCCAACGGATCACTGAAAAGAACCTGAACGTCCAACCCACGATCACCGTCCGCCGTGGTTGGCCGTTGCGCGTCATCGTGCACAAGGACCTCGTGTTGCGGCCATACACGGGGTGAACAGGAGGACTTCATGGCTAACCTGAAACTCGGAAAACTTCCGGACCGGACACCTTCGAAGATCACCATCACCGTTGGCGCCGACTTGAGCCAAGCACTCAACGACTATGCCGCACTTTACCGTGAGACCTATGGCGAGTCCGAAACGGTGGCGGAACTGATCCCCTTTATGCTGGTCGGGTTCCTGGAAGGCGACCGGGCGTTTGCCAAGGCCAGAAAGGAAGGTCTGCCGGGCGCCGGCGCGTCGGAGAAACCACGAAGGCAATCATCTTCCACACTGGACAACGGTTAGCGCTTGGTGTCGTTTTGGAGCACGCTAGGTTCTTGATCCTGACCGCGTTGCCGCCGGTCCGAGCGAGCGTTTCGCATATGAGATCAGGCTTTCGCTTTACGCTTTGAGATAGGTTTCTTGGCCGGAGCAGCCTTCCTTCCCAAACCTAACGATTTTGCCAGCGCTGATCGGGCGGCCGAATAGTTCGGAGCGACCATGGGATAGTCCTTCGCCAGTCCCCACCTCGCCCAGTATTCATCGGGCGTCATTCCGTGTCGGGTTGCCAGATGGCGCTTCAGTGACTTGTATTTCTGATCGTCTTCAAGACTGAGCTGGCGATCAAATCGGCAATCCAGAGACCGGAACCGCGTTCTTCTGGATATAGGCAGAATGGCCTGCTGCCGGTTTCGTGGACGCCCGAGATAAGGTGTTTAACGGAGCTGGAGAGTGGAATGCAGAGAAGGAAGTTCAGCCGCGAGTTCAAGCTTGAGGTAGTGAGGCTGGTGAAGGATGTGGGCGTGGCGGTGTCGCAGGCTGCCCGCGACCTCGATCCCCACGAGAATGTGCTGCGCAAATGGGTGCGCGATCGATCGGCCGATCCGCAGCATGCCTTTCCCGGTCATGGGCAGATGAAGCCGGAGCAGTTGGAGATTGACCGGCTGCGCAAACAAGTCGCCAAGCTGAAGGCGGAGCGCGACATCTAAAAAACTGTCACGGGCCGTTGCCCGCCTGCGCGCGGTAGAAACAGCCTATGCTACCCTCGCACCTCGGAGGGTAGCGACCGTCAGCTTATTGGAGGCGCAGTCCCCGTAAAAAAACGTGGTCCATGGGTGCATGCGAACTTGAGAGTGGTGACGCCGCTCCAACGGCGATCCCCGAAGATGAAGATAGGCATAGCCCAGACCCTCCCGCCTACAATTTTTGATGGAGGCTTTGCGATGCCCAAGATGACGACCGGCGACCGCCCGGAGTTGAAGCCGGTCAATGTTGGTGCCGCTGGCATCGACATCGGATCAAGAATGCACATGCGGTCGACCCGGCCTGCACAGACACACCAGTGCGAGCGTTTGGCACATTCACGCAAGACCTGCATGATCTGGCGGACTGGTTCAAAGCGTGCGGCGTGACCAGTGCGCGATGGAATCCACCAGGGTCTATTGGATCCCGGCCTACGAGATTCTCGAGCAGCACGGGTTCGAAGTCATTCTGGTCAATGCGCGTTACGCAAAGAACGTGCCTGGGCGCAAAACAGATGTCAGCGATGCCGCGTGGCCGCCAATCTGAAGCGGCGCGCCAAATCGCTGGGCCTCGTTTCGCAAGCTGTTCCATGCGAGACTGAGGTGGCTGTTTCTTAGGAAGGCCGCAGCCTACTTCGCGAGGGAAGTGACGTGAGATTTGCTTTCATCGCGAGGCACTGGGGCATCTGGCCGGTGGCATGGCTGTGCAGTGCGCTGGATGTATCCCGCTCGGGCTTCCATGCCTGGCTCAACCGCAGCCCCAGCGTTCGCTCCCGGCATGACGAGATCCTCGCGTCCAGGATCGACCGAAGCTTCAAGAGCAGCGATCCCACCTACGGCGCGCGTCGCGTCTGGCACGACGCTCTGGCAGAGGGGCTTTCCTGCGGACTGCATCGCATCGAACGGCTGATGCTGGAGAACGGCCTCCGGGCACGTCCACGCCGGCGCGGACTGCCGAAGGACACCGGCGCGGCGGTGTTGGACAATCTACTCGACCGCGCCTTCGAGGCATAGGCCCCAAACCAGAAGTGGATTCCGGACTTCACCTACATCTGGACCGCCGAAGGATGGCTCTACGGGGCCGCCGTCGTTGACCTGTTCTCCAGCCGTGTCGTCGGCTGGGCGATGAGGGCCGAGATGACGGCCCAGCTCGTCACTGACGCTCTCATCATGGCGATCTGGAGGAGAGGCAAGCCGGACAGCCTGCTGCACCACTAGCAGGCTTCTCTGATTGGGGTCGGTGAGGTCAAGCGTTTCCTGTCTTTTTTCCGGACCATGTCGCCCCGCGGGTCACTCGCT